>JABDPP010000240.1 GCA_013042765.1 Litoreibacter sp. | reverse complement strand
TCCGGTTTGTCGAGAAAAGGTTTGTACACTTGGTATTCGTCGGGGCTTACCGCTCCCTGAACAACATTCTCGCCAAGGCCCCAGGCAGCGTTGATCAGGACGATCTTGTCAAACCCGCTCTCGGTATCGATGGAGAACATGACCCCTGACCCACCGATATCGGCGCGTACCATCAGTTGCACCCCGATCGACAGGGCCACTTCGAGATGGTCGAAGCCCTTCAACTCGCGATAGGTGATCGCACGATCCGTGAAGAGTGATGCAAAGCACCGGCGGCAGGCCGCCAGAAGCGCCTCTTCTCCCACGACGTTCAGAAACGTCTCCTGCTGACCGGCGAAACTGGCATCAGGCAGGTCTTCCGCAGTGGCCGAAGACCGGACCGCGACCGAAGGGTCCGCTCGGCCAACCCGCTCGCCCAAAGCGCGATAGGCCGCCCGGATGTCGGCCTCCAGTGCGTCAGGAAACGTCCCGCTTACGATGGTCTCCCGGATCGCATGCCCCGACGTCGCCAATGTCGACCGTTCCTGCGCCAATCGCTCCAGATGCTCCCGGAGCTTTTCCCCAATCTCATTTTCCGCGACGAATTGACGATAGGCGTGCGCCGTTGTCGCGAAACCCGGCGGGACGCGGATCCGGGCGGCATCGAGCGATTGAAGCATCTCCCCAAGCGATGCGTTCTTGCCGCCGACAAGGCCGACATCGCCGCGCCTGAGCTTCTCGAGCCAGATCAGATTACGTGAGTCCGGATCAGGTTTTCCCGACATCAGCTCCTCCCAAAGTGTCTGCCGATCACGTTACCGCCGCGCAGAAACGCGCGGCTGATCCAGATCAACACCCATCTTCCCGGAAAACCGCACAGTGGCAGAACCAAGCCAATCGAAACCGACAAAGGGGAAGCGACGTGACAGAAGATCAGGAGAAACTCTTTCTGCGGCTCGAAACGGCAGACAGTCATGACAGAGCAGCGCTGGACGATGTGGCGCGCCTTCTCTCGGAAGACGTCGGACGGACGAAGGCCGGAGCCGCGATCACGCCCGGCGATATCAAGACGACAGACGAGATCGTTCATCTGGTGGACGCAGTCCTGCCGGGGTGGACAATTCAGATCACCGGCACGGCGGCAGAGCCTGACGGGCATTGGCACTGCACCCTTCGGCAATCCGCTATTCGGGACAATGACGAGTTCATCGGCAGTGGCGAGGGCAAGATTCTGTCTCACGCGCTACTCGCCGCGCTGTTGCGAACAGTTTTGTATCTGGCCGACCGGAAATCGGCTTGAGAGTGCTCGCCGGCAGAATTCCGCCATCCATCGCACACTTCCTGCGCGGGACTTGATCGACTCGGGGAGATTTGAGACTCCTCTGCAAGTTTTTACCTATCGAGCAGGCCAAAATGCTGATCAATTCGCTTTCGGGCAAACTGGCCCGGACCGCCTTTCTTGCGCTTCTCGCCATGTCTGGACCAACGATAGCGCAAGTGGCAGCCAAGACCTGCAGCGGGGCGTTGGTGCGGGAGATCCCGAAACGGGACGCCGGCGCTCCAAGCGGCAGCGCGGTCATGAAAGAACTTTCTGAACGACGCGGAACGGCGCGCGATCGCGCGGTTGTTCGGCAAGTCCTGTCGGGCAATATGCCTTCCTTCCTGCGCCGGCTCAGTGTCGTGTCGATCCCCGGCACGTTGCCTTCGGGACAGGAAGTGACCGTCTCGCTCTGCGTCACACCGGAATACCTTGCCGTTGGCAGCGATCGCGATTTCGTGCGCGTGCCACTGGGGCTCCCTGCCGCAGCGCATGTCGCGGACTCGTTCGGGTTCCTTTTGCCAACCCCGCGCATGGTCGATGCGATTTACCGTCAGGCCAAGAAACGCATCGCGCCCAGCCCGATGAAGCCCACCGCGCAAATGGAATCCACGGATTACCTGATGAGGCATAATGAAACCGTGGATCTCCAACTGGCAGATCTGGGAGACCCTGGCCCCCTGACAGCGGGCCACAAGAAAGATCTGGTCCTCTCGAAGCGGCTGTTGTCGAAACCTGGACGGGTGGCGATTTACGGATGGCACCGGCCGAACGGGAAGCCGATCCAGCCGCTGAGCACTGTCCATGGCGCGGCCTATGCCGATTACAGCCACGGCGTGCGGCTGGTGAGCAGCACAGCCTATGTGAATGGCAAGCCGACACCGCTGGAGGATATCCTGCAGGACAGTGAACTCTCCAATATCGTCACCGGCGAGGGTCCAATCCGGGATGCCGACCGCATGATGGCAGGTTTGTCGCGCCTGATCGCGAACTAAGGAACCGCCCTAGTCAATCGTCTTACAGCACCGAAACCCCAAGTGGTAATTGGCGTGGCTCGACGGGCTCATTACCGGTGAGCCATGCCAGTAGGGTGCACGCCACCGGCACCAATCAGGATGCGCGTAGTAGCGGTCAAAGATGAACCAGCTGCCCTTCATCTCCGTCACGCCCAGTTTCTGGCTGCCCCTGCTGGCCATCTGGTTGGGCGCCATCGGCAGGTTCATATGCTCCGCCGCGTTCCCGTGGATGTCATATACGCCCAGGGTTGACTTGCAGTCGGGGAAACTCCCCGTTGGATAGGTGTTCGACCCGCAGCTGTTGAAGCCGCCCCCACCACTGCAGGATGCGCTTTTCTGACTGGCGGCCGCACAGATCCCGCGTTGATAGGCAGGGCCATAGCTCCAGCTCTTCGTCTTGGAATACTTCGAGTTATGGGCGTTACGCATCGCCGCAACCGATCCCAACCCAAAGAAATAGTCCGGCGGCTCAAGCGCACCGGCACAGGCCCCTTCCCATTCATGGGCATCACAGAGCCGCTTCCCGACAGCCGCACAAATCTGGGCCGCCTCGACCGCTTTTGTCCAGACCACCGGATAGGTACAGGGGATGTTGGGGAACTCGAACTGGTCAATGCACGCCTTGGCATCGCCAGGCTTTTGTGTGCGCGGATCATAGAGCGGCGCCATGAACTTGTCGCCACAGATCCGGGCGTTGCGCGCGCTGGCGTAGCTTTCCGGCCCGCCAGGGACTCTCGCACGGCATTCGGCAGGGGTCATCGGGTGTCGTGTGATGCGCGGGTTGCCCTGCCCGATATAGCCGGACCGTTCAAAGATCTTTTGCAGGCGCTGCAGCTCTGCTGAGCTGAGGCGATGCACCTGCTTAATCTCCTCAAAAAGAGCTTGATTGGCTTGCTGAAGGCTTTCTTGCGCAGTGACCGGTGCTGCGAGCAAAAGCAGACCGAGCGCAAATTTCATGAAGGCACTTTTCATTCCTGGACCTCCTTGCGTGTGACGTAGAACAGATCGCGGTTATCGGGGGAGCCAATGAACCGCGGGATCACGGTGCCGTCCCTCAATTTCTTGTCGACCAGTGCCATACCGGGGACCAGGTGAGCGACATGCATCTGACCACCGCGCGGGACGTATAGCGCCAGGTAAGTATGCTCCAGCGCATTCATGTCGAGCAGCATGGCATAGCTGCACCCATAGGCCTGAAAAGTGCGGGCCATGGCCGATGGCGTGGCCGTGGAAAAATAACCGTAGAGCAGATACCGGGAGCCGTCGCGTTCTGCCATGCAGGCCCCGGCACGCAACGTGCGCAGCTTCGCATCGGCAGAGCCCGACCAGTTACCGGCCCCCCATTGCGTAACCCGGTCCCCCGGCACGCCCATGCCGGTCGCGGGATCTGTTTCAAGCAGTGGGACACCGTTTTGACGCGCGAACTGGATCTGAGGCAAGAGCGCATTGTCCGCCTCCTGCCACGTCTTCATCTCTATCGTTCCGTCGGTCAGCCTAAACAATGTAGACAACCCCGGCTGTAGCTTGCTCAGGATCACGCCTTTCTCGATGAACCCGTAATGATGACCCATTTTGAACGTCGCCATATCCCCGAACCTGAACGCCCCGTGCTGTCGTTTGAAACCTGCCGTGAAGGTAGCGATTGTCCGGTTGGCAGTGACGGGATTGACCATGCCCAAGCGAACCAGTGGGTCGGCCTTTTTGATCCCATCCGGGCCCGGCAGTCCGCGGATCCGGGCAGCAGCCGCAGGGCGCGGTGACCAGCCAAGAGCCGGATGATCGGTACCCAATGCGAAACCGATGTCAAACTGCCCGAGGTCGAAGGCGATCATATAACCGGTTGCCTTCGCCTCGACGGAGTCGAGCCGGTTTGTCTTGCCTCCACTCTCGAACACCTCGCGGGCGATGGCCCGCGGCTGGAAAGCGCTGGCAAATACACCCGGCTGATTGGAGACCGGATGCCAGTCGCCCATCCTCATACGCCCGGCCGGCATTCCCGTGAGCGCGATATCGAGCAACGTCCCAATCACCGGGCGCTGATCATCCGGAGTATCGGTGCGCATGGCATATGGCCCGTCTTGCCGTGTTTTGGCACCAGAGGTCGAAAGCGCCTCACTCGTTTCCAACTGCGAGTCCTTGAAAAAGTTATCCCGCACGAAACGCACAATGTTTTCGCCACCCCAAATATTGTCGCGCAGGAATTCCGCTGCGGCCTCCAAATTGGTGCGCGACCCACGAACCTTGTTGCGCAGAAACAGCGTTTCTTCACAGAACGGGGCATAGGGCAGTCCAGTTTCGCGCGCAGCGACCAGGGCCTTTGCACCGTCAGACCAGGGTGCACACCGCACCACGTCGCGGTTCCGACGGATGATCAGCGCTGGATCAGGGCCGGTTGACAGCGACAGCGTTTGGGTCGCCGGATCTGGGTTCTCGATATGGTATTCGGATGTCGCGCCATCCGCACTCGAACGAACTCCAAGCAGAAACCACGCGCCAACGCCGGGGTTGAGCGAGGTTAAGGTGACCTCGCCGCTACCCTCAATCAGCGGAGCCGTCATGGTATTCCGAAAGGGCTGCAGGTCGAGAACGGCTTTCGCGCGCACCGCGTCATAGGCCTCTCGTTGTTGTGCCAACTGATCCGCGGATTGAGCAAAGGCCGATGTCCCAACCAACACGGCCAACAAGGTCAAGAGAAGGGGGCGGTAGCTCATCATTCTCACCATGGCTTTCCTCACATGACCAAACGGAGCAATCGCAGCGCCCCGCGCTTCCAGGGAACCCGGTGTGTCACGCCTGACGCGCTCGAAATCCGGTCGCGGTTGGCCACATACCAGTCGTAATTTCGGATCAGGGCCTGCTCGTTGGAATGCTCAGGGGCGTAGCCAAGCCGCTCAGAGATCTTCTCGATACTCACGAAACTGTCCTTGCCAGCCGTCTCGTAAATCCACTGGTAGAGCGGCGACAGGCCGACAGCCTCGAGGGCGCGTAAGGTCCAGATCGCTGGTGCCGCGGGCAAACCGATCACGCGTTTTCCATGTCCCGCACGATCCAGGACGGCCTGAAAGCTTTCGCGCAGGGAGCCAAACCGCGCCGCGCCCACGTTGAACGTATCGTTGACTACCTCCGCATCGCCTTCGGCACAGAGCAGGACCGCATGGTTGAGATCCTCCACATCGAGCAACTGGTAGCGATTGTCGCCCGAGCCCAGAACCGGGAAACTGTGCCCGTCAAAGGCGAAATCATAGAGGAGTTCAAACGCGCCCAGCCGTTCTGGCCCCACGAAAGACTTGGGCCGCAGAACTGGTAGGCACAGGCCACCCGCCCGAAACTCGGCACAGACGTGTTCAGCGGCCACTTTCGACTCGCCATAGGGTCCGACGCCATACATCGGATCCTCCTCGACCAACGGATGGTGATCCGGAATGCCGTAAACAGCCGTGCTGGAGATGTGGATGAACCGGTTAATACCCAGTCGGACAGCGGTATCGAGCAGCATCCGGGTTCCATCGACATTCGTCGATCGGATCTCTTCCGTGGGACAAAGCGGCAGCGCCGCAGCGCAATGCACCACGGTATCGATCCCATCGAAAGCTTCCTCGTGAAGGCTGAGGTCGCGGATATCGCCTTGCAGCACGGAAATGCGATCCGCCTCCGGGTAGGAAAAGGGCGCGATATCATAGCTTCGCACTGTATGCCCCCGGTCCAGCAAATACCGGATCAGGTTGATACCCATAAAACCGGCGCCGCCGGTGATCAGAAAATTTTGTCCGCTCATAGACGCATGGTTCGCTCTGTTCGAAATGTGCGCGGCGATTAGGCCACTGATCCGAAATCTACCTCACCGGGCACCGGGCCGAACTGACTTGGATCAAGGTTTTTCCCAATGGATCGGATATCCTCTTCGAAAGCTCGCTGGCGG
The DNA here is from genome assembly GCA_013042765.1 of Litoreibacter sp. Taxonomy (GTDB): domain Bacteria; phylum Pseudomonadota; class Alphaproteobacteria; order Rhodobacterales; family Rhodobacteraceae; genus Litoreibacter. The sequence continues at coordinate 1,151 of JABDPP010000240.1, read as the reverse complement.
CATCGCGCTGGTGAAAAAAACCAAGAAACCGGGCATAGTTTCTGTGACAAACGAACAGATGAAAGACGAGGTTCCTGCCGTCCCACTTGTGCTTGACGTAGACGGCACGCTGCTGCGGACCGACATGCTCTACGAGACCTTCTGGGCCGCGCTTCGGTGCAACCTCGTTGCCACGCTATGGATCCTGTTCACCCTATGGAGCCATCCCGCCCGTCTGAAACGCGAGCTGCGCCGCATCGCCGAGCCTCGATTGGAACTCCTGCCGGTGCGTGCTGAAATCCTGGAAATGGCGCGCGCGGCACGCACGCAGGGGAGGCCCGTACATCTGGCCTCAGGGTCCGATAGGGAACTGGTCGCGACGCTCGCGAAACAGTTGGATCTGCCCAGCACTCATTTCGGATCGACCCCGGACTGCAACCTGACAGGCCGGGTCAAGGCTGAGAGTCTCGTCGAGACGTTCGGGGAAGGCGGGTTCGACTACGCCGGCAATTCGGCGTCTGACTTGAAATGCTGGGCAGCAGCCCGTCGCATTATCGCGGTATCTCCCAACCCGGCATTATCAATGCGTTTGAAGGCAATCGGAAAACCAGTTGAAGTTGTGCCTGACGGGACGGGGTGGCGCGACGTGATACGCGAACTGCGACCACATCAATGGATCAAGAACCTGCTTTTGTTTCTTCCCATGCTGGCAGCACATCAGTTCAACCCCGATCAACTCCTGACGGTCTTGCTCGCTGCCATAGGATTCAGCTTCTGCGCCTCTTCGATCTATATCAGCAATGATCTGCTCGACCTCGAAGCAGACCGGTTGCATCCGGCCAAGAAAAGCCGACCAATTGCCTCGGGCCGTCTGCCAATCCGATCGGCAATGATCGCGAGCGTTGGTCTGGCCGTTGCCGGGCTTTGTCTCGCCCTTCTGGTTGGAGCATCGGTCTTCCTGATGACAGCCGGCTACATAGTGGCCGGCCTGCTCTATTCCCTCTTGTGGAAGAGGGCGCGTTGGGTCGACCTGCTCGCCCTGGCCTCGCTGTACCTCATGCGCGTGATAACGGGTGCGTTTGCAGCAAAAATCCCACTCTCGCCCTGGTTGGTTGGCATCGTCTTCGCGGTGTTTCTGGCACTCGCAATGGTGAAACGGCTGACCGGGCTTT
>JABDPP010000236.1 GCA_013042765.1 Litoreibacter sp. | reverse complement strand
GCTTGAATGGCGACTCTCCCGATTACCGATTGTCAAGTAAGAATGACACATTAAGCGGGGCTTGTGAAGCTATTCGACGTGTTAACCCTCAGAAACCATGACAATTTGATATGTTGTCAACTTGGATAGACACCTGTAGTCTGATTGGCGATGACCAGAGTTGACCCCCTTCTGACGACTCACGGCGACTTTGCCAGTCGACCCACCGCTGTCGTGATTGGGGCGGGTCTTGGCGGTTTGGCCGCGGCCATGCGTTTGGGCGCAAAAGGCTACCGCGTGGAGATTGTGGACCGGCTGGATATGCCCGGTGGGCGAGGTTCCTCTATCACGGAAGACGGGCACCGCTTTGATCTGGGACCGACGATTGTGACGGTGCCACAGGTCTTTCACGAGCTATGGGCGGCCTGCGGTCGCGATTTTGATCAGGATGTGGATCTGCGCCCACTTGATCCTTTCTACGAAATCCGGTTTCAGGACGAATCCAGTTTCAAGGCGACCGGAACGACGGAAGGCATGCGTGCCGAGGTTGCGCGCCTGTCACCGAGCGACCTGCCGGGCTACGAAAAGTTCCTTCAGGACAGCGAGCGCCGCTACGAGTTCGGGTTTGAAGATCTTGGTCGCAAGCCGATGCACAAGCTATGGGATCTGATCAAAGTACTTCCGACATTTGGCATGCTGCGGGCGGATCGGTCGGTCTATGCCCATGCGGCCAAACGCGTGAAGGATGAACGTCTGCGGATGGCGCTGTCTTTTCACCCGCTCTTCATTGGTGGCGACCCGTTTCATGTGACATCGATGTATATTCTCGTCAGTCATCTTGAGAAGGAATATGGCGTCCACTACGCCATGGGTGGCGTCGCGGCGATCGCAAAGGCGATGGCCGATGTGGTGGAGAGCCAGGGTGGAACACTTACTTTCGGCCAGGAGGTCGCCGAGGTTCTGGTCAAGGACAAGCGGGCTGCGGGTGTCAGGTTGGGCTCCGGACGGATCGTGCCTGCCGATATCGTCGTCTCCAACGCCGATGCCGGGCATACCTATACCCATCTTCTCAAGCGCGAACGTAAACGGTGGACCGATCACCGGTTGCAGCGGTCCCGTTGGTCGATGGGTCTGTTCGTCTGGTATTTTGGCACCAAGGGCACGCGCGACATGTGGAGTGACTTGGGGCATCACACGATCCTGAACGGTCCACGCTATCGCGGCCTCGTCCATGATATTTTTATCAAGGGAAAGCTGTCAGATGACATGAGCCTTTATGTGCACCGTCCATCGGTCACCGATCCGAGTGCCGCGCCTGAGGGCGACGATACCTTCTATGTCCTTTCGCCGGTGCCACATCTTGGCGTCGATAATCCGGTGGATTGGGAGGTGGAGCGCGAGGTCTATCGCCAAAAGGTCGAGAAGGTTCTCAATGACAGGCTGATGCCAGGGTTTGCCGATCGGATCACCGCAAGCAGGATCTTCACGCCCAACGAGTTCAGGGATCGGTATCTATCACCCTACGGATCGGGCTTCTCGATCGAGCCGCGGATACTACAAAGCGCTTATTTCCGTCCGCATAATGTCTCAGAAGAGCTTCCGGGGCTCTACCTCGTTGGTGCCGGAACGCATCCGGGGGCGGGATTGCCGGGGGTCATCTCCTCGGCGGAGGTTTTGGGCAAGTTGGTCCCGGACGCAGTCAAGGTGCCGGCCGAATGATCCCCGCCGACGATCTCGCCCATTGCCGGGATGCAATCCGGACAGGGTCTCGTTCGTTCTTTGCCGCGTCGCACCTGTTGCCGGCGCATGCGCGTGATCCTGCCTTGGCACTTTACGCGTTCTGCCGGCTTGCCGATGATGCGGTCGACCTGCATGCGGAGAAAGCCGCAGCGGTCCTGTCGTTGAAAAACCGGCTTGATCTAGTTTATCAGGGCACGCCGCGGGACGCCCCGGCCGACCGCGCCTTCGCCGCGATGGTTCGCGATCACGACATGCCGCGAGAGCTGCCCGAGGCGTTGCTGGAGGGTCTGGCGTGGGATGCGATGGAGCGCCGCTACGACACGCTTTCAGATATTCGTGCCTATTCAGCCCGCGTGGCGGCTGCGGTTGGCGCAATGATGACGGTCCTGATGGGCGTGCGTGGCGGAGATGCACTTGCGCGGGCCTGCGATCTGGGCGTTGCGATGCAGCTGACCAATATCGCCCGTGATGTCGGGGAGGATGCGCTGGAGGGGCGCCTCTACCTTCCGGCTGAGATGATGGAGGATGAAGGGCTAGACCCGGATCTCTTCCTCGAGGCGCCGAGGTTTTCGCCTGCGTTGGGCCGTGTAGTCCGTCAGCTTTTGTCGGAAGCACACAGGCTTTATCTGCGGTCGGAGGCGGGGATCGCTGCGCTTCCTGTCGGTTGCCGACCGGGGATCTACGCAGCGCGTCATATCTACGACGGGATTGGCAGGCAGGTCCGCCGAAACAACTTTGATAGTTTCAATCAAAGGGCGAGGACCAGCGGTCCCCAGAAACTGGGGTGGCTCTGCCAGTCTGTGCTTCAAGCCGGAGCATCAACGATCATGCCTGGCTCGGCTGTGCTCTATGCGCCAGCCCTCCCGGAGGTTCAGTTTCTCGTGGATGCCGCGGCCCGCGCGGCCCCGGTCGATCATTCGCGGACGCTGGCTTTGATCGATCTCTTCGCACAGCTCGAAGCTCGCGACCGCCAAGGCACCTGATCTCCTGCAAAAAAGTTGGCAGATGCTTCTTTACCCTCTAGTGAAGATGTATGGATTGGACGATCTTTTTCATCTTGTTCGGCGCCTGCGCTGCCGCAGCGACCACGGGAGCCCTGTTTCAGCCCGGTGATTGGTATGCCTCACTGAAGAAGCCGCCCTGGACGCCGCCGAACTGGGTATTTCCTGTAACATGGACCATCCTTTACATCTGTATCTCGGTCGCGGGTGCGCGTGTTGCCGTCCTTGATGGAAACGGGGTCGCAATGGCGTTTTGGGGATTGCAGATTGCCCTCAACACACTCTGGACCCCGGTCTTCTTCGGATTGCGCCGACTGCGGACCGGGATGGTGGTGATCGTTCTGCTTTGGCTGGCGGTTGCGGGGTTCCTGACTTCAGCGCTCCAGCTTGATGCGATCGCCGGCCTGCTGTTTGCGCCCTACCTGCTCTGGGTCAGTATTGCTGCGGCGCTCAATTTCTCGGTCTTGAAGCGCAACCCTGATGTTGTGCCTCTGGCCTAGAAGCGCCAGTGCCGCCGTCGGGGCACCTTGACCGCAAGCATAGGTTTGAGAAGCGGGCTGGCAAAGCGGTTCAGGTCAAGCGCTTCGTGGACCCCGTTGGAGAGAGCGCCGTTGATCCGGGTTTGTACGCCGGCCCGGCAATAGAACGGCGCGTCGAGCATCATCTTGGTTTGACGCGGCCGGAAGCCGGGATCGGCCCTGGTCTCTCGCCGGACGGCCCAGAGCGAGCGACTGAACTTAGTTTTTGCGGGAGGTTCCATCATGCGCACGCCTCCCTGGTGGTCAAAATGGAGTGCGACCGCCAGATCATCTGAGCCGTCGCGCCGCGTTGCGTCATAGAAACACGCTGTTCCATCTCCGACAGGGAACCGTCCCCATGTCCAGTAGCTGAAATCGTCTTCAAGGGCAGACGTTCCGAAGTTGGAGTCGAAATACCCGTGCCCTGTCCATTGCCAACCGCTTCGGTTCAGATTGACTTCAATATCGGCGGTCGGAGCAAAGGGACGCCAGACATGGCTGCCTGTATCGTGCAGAGGAACCTCGATATCCGTTATTCCGGCTGGGTGAATTTTGACGGTTCCTTTTAGCCGGTCGCAATGCGGTGTCGAGATTTCATTGATCTCGATCGTCAGATCGGTTCCGTCCCAGTGGAAATGGCTTGGGCCAACGGTGAAGGTATCATCTGAGAGCTGAAGTGCGGATTCTCCCCTGTCGGTCATCGTCCAGCGCCCGCCACGCCCGTAGGTGGCGACATTGATGCAGCAATGATTGGAGGGGTTCTTGCGACCAGACCAGCGATACCAGGGCGAAAAGACCGACCCTATGAAGCCGATGATCGAGATTGCACGGTCACCGTCGTCGCTGACGCCGTCGATATACCACCACGCGTAGCCGTTCGGCGGGACGGCGAGGTTGAAGTTAGGTCCGTCAAGATCGCCTCGGCCGCATGCTTTGCGGAGAGGGTTGCCATCGGGATTCCCGCCCCCGGATGAGCCCCGCCCCCGACCAGATAGAGCCCCTTGATCTTCGTTCGAGCTGTCGGCCGTTTCAGCGCTGCCGTCAGC
>JABDPP010000230.1 GCA_013042765.1 Litoreibacter sp. | reverse complement strand
TGGCGTTTCTGGTGGCTGGCATCGTGCCGCTGATGCCCTTCGTGCTCGGCATTGACCGGGCGTTTGAGTGGGCTGCCATTCTGACCGCCTGCGTGTTTTTCATGATCGGGGCGCTCAAAAGCCGCTGGTCGCTGTCGAAATGGTGGTGGTCGGGGGGCGAGACGCTGGCGATCGGGTCGGTCGCGGCGGCCATCGCCTTTTTCGTCGGTAGCCTGTTTCATGTCTGAGCCCTGCGAAAATTGAGCCAAATCAATGATGCGAACGCGCCTCGGTCTAGGATGGCTGAGCCCAACCGGGCACCTTACCGAGCGGAGGTGACATGTTCTCGAGATCCGTAAAAATCCTGACTTTGCTTGGGTTTGACATCAAGGTTGACCCAAGCTGGCTGCTGATCGCGGCCCTGATTGTCTGGAGCCTGTCGTCAGGTTATTTCCCGGTCGTGATGCCGGGGGCCACGGATGAGATCTACCTTGGGATGGCGGTTTTCGCGATGCTGGGGTTTTTTGCCTCGCTGGTGCTGCACGAGTTGTCCCATTCGGTCGTGGCGCGCCGTTACGGAGTGGAGATCAAGGGCATCACGCTCTTTGTATTCGGTGGCATTGCAGAGCTTGGCAGCGAGCCGAAAACGGCGGCCTCGGAGTTCTGGATCGCCGTGGCGGGACCGGCGATGAGCTTTGTTCTGGCCGGGCTGTTCTGGATCTCGTCGGGCCTTGCCGGGGCGCTTGTCGACTCGCCGATCCTAGCGGTGGTGCTGGGGTATCTCGGCCTGCTGAACTTCATCCTCGCGGTGTTCAACATGGTGCCCGCCTTTCCGCTCGATGGCGGGCGGGTCTACCGCGCTTATCTGTGGCACCGCTCCGGCAATATGCTGGAAGCGACGCGACGCGCCAGTGAGTTGGGCACGACATTTGCCTATATCCTGATGGCGATCGGGGTGTTTTCGCTGTTTGGTGGGAGCCAGATGGGCGGGCTTTGGCAGATCTTCATCGGGCTCTTTTTGCTGATGGCGGCCAAGAGCACCTATCAGCATCAGCTCATCAAGGTGTCGCTGGCCGACAAGACCGTAGCCACGATGATGACGCCCGATCCGATTGTCACCTCGCCCGATCTCACCCTGGAGGAGCTGGCCAACCAGATCATGCTGCGCCGGCGCACCAGCTTTGTGCCCGTGGTGGACGACAGCGTGTTGCTGGGATGTGTCGACAGCACCGTTCTGGCCTCCATTGATCGCGAGAACTGGCCCACTACGCGGGTGGGAGACGTGTTCCAGCGGCTCGACGAGAGCAATTCGGTGCCGATGTCGATGCCTGCCGAAGAGATCATGGAGAAGATGACTTCGCAAGAGCGGCGCAAGTTCCTTGTCGTGGACGGTAGGGACGGGCGGCGGCTGGTGGGTGTGATTACGCTGTCGGACCTGCTGGGCTACCTGCAGGTGCTCAATGAACTGAACCCCCAACGCCGCGGAATGCAGGGGCGGCAGGGACAGCGGATTTCCGATCAGCCGGGATAGAGAATGACGCGCTCAGGCCGCGATCACGTTTGACAGCAGCTTGGGCAGTTCCTCCAGAGTGGCATGGGTCAGGTCCTTGGCGACCTCTGCCGCGACGGTATCGGTGACCGCGTCGGGCAGGGTCTCGCGCAGGCTGCCCAGCATATGCGGGGAGGCCACGACGATAAGCCGGTCGTAAGCGCCCTTGCGCCGGAACTCGATCATCTTTTCAGCGAGTTGGGTGGCAAAGATATGTTCAGCCAGTTCCTTGGGGTCCTTCGACGTGAGCGAGGCCTGCGAATAGGTCGTGTTCATGCGGGCATGGCCCGCCTCGTCGGAATAGTCGACAGGAGGATCGGCCCGCCACGTCTTGCCGCCCATCGCCACGATGCCCTTGCCCGGACCGCGATTGGCCACGACCCTGGCAAAGGTGGCATTGGCGAGAAGTATCCAGGTTTCAACGGGTTTCATGTCAGCCTCCGTTTAGCGATGTGTTTGCGTTCACTATCGCGGATTTGCGTCTGCCCGCACT
>JABDPP010000227.1 GCA_013042765.1 Litoreibacter sp. | reverse complement strand
GAGCGAGGGCCGCGCGGCGCGTCGATTTTCTGGTCAGACTTCTTGCGCGTGTTACAGTGCGCGGGCAGTAATCAGGCAAAGAGGCACCCAGCATGCTTGACGTCGGATCCAAGGTTACAAACACCCGTTCAGGCACCGAGCTTGAGATCACGGATCTGGGCGAGACGCATTTCGTTCTGCGCTACACCATGCCCGAGAGATCCCGCGTTCCGGATTTTGCCGAGCATTTCCATGTCGGATGGCATGAGGAGTTCAAGGTGCTGTCCGGCGAGGGCAGTTACAAGCTGGGCGGGGATATCCTTCCCGTCAATGCGGGCGAGACCGCGATCCTGCCGGAGAAGATCCCTCATATCCATCCGATGAACAGCGGTAGCGCCCCGATGGTCGTGGAGCAGCACGCCACCCTCACCGGCACGCCGCCAAACGCTATCAGAGACACGCTGGGGTTCTTTTTCACGATGTATGAGTGGGAGGCGCAGGGGAAAATCAAGCTCGATAAACTGGGCCTGCCAAAAAATCCGATGCAGTTTGCTCTGGCCGGGCGCGTGCTGGGACGTGCCGGGGGGTACGACGCGCGGATGCCCAAAGGACTGGCGGATCTTGCCGGCGCCACCGTTGGGCGGCTGGCAGAAATGCTGGGCCACGCGGTGATCGATCCGAAATGGCGCTAGGGCGCGGGATCGGGTCACGCAAGAAACCCTCGCCTTGAGGCGTCCGATGCTGGACGCAACTGGTGCGCGAGGATCCGATGCCTTCGGCTGGGACACTTCCGCCTGCGTTGGCTTACAGAAGAGGGGGAATTCGATGGCATCATATGAAGGTTTTGCCGATCTGGAGAGAGACGGCTGGTCGGACGATCAGATCTCGGCCAATTACGTTGGGATGTTTTCCTCCGCGAGTGACCTCGCCATCCCTGCAATCCTGTCGGAGATCAAGGAGCCTGCGCGGGTGCTTGACCTGTGCTGCGGTCAGGGCAATGTAACGGAAGCGCTGCTCCACGCAGGGTTTCAGGCCATTGGCGCCGATTTCTCAGCCACGATGCTGGCCCATGCGCGCGAACGTCTGCCGCGCGGTGAGTTCGTCGAGGCCGATGCACAGGACCTGCCCTTCGAAGACGCCACGTTCGATGCGGTGACCTGCAGCTTTGGCCTCATGCACGTGCCCGATCAGCCGCAGGCGCTGCGCGAGATTCGCAGGGTCCTGGGACCTGAAGGCCGGTTCATCATGACGTCATGGTGCGGGCCGGATGTTTCTCCGGCCTTTCAGGTCTTCTACGGCAGCGTGCAGGAACATTCGCATGCCTCGGTCAAGATGCCGGACAGCCCGGACTTCCACCAATATGCAGATGCGAGCATGGCAATGTCCCTCCTCGCCGAAGCGGGCCTACAACTTGAGACCCAGCGGCAGGTCGACTGCTATTGGCGGCTTGAGACCCCGCAGGCGCTGGCAGAGATCTTTAATAAAGGTGCGCCGCGTGGCGGATACCTTCTGACCCAACAACCCGAAGCCAACCGCATCGCGATAAAGGAGGCCGTGACGGCCAAGGTGCAGGAGAGTTTTGCGGACGGCAACAGGTGGCGCGTTCCGATTCCCGCTTCGCTGGTCGTTGCGAAGGCGATTTAGGGACGCGAGAGCAAGCCCGCGATCCGGCTTACTTCAAATAGTCCCCAACGATGCCGATAGCTTCGAGGACAGTCCGCGTGTCCTTTTCAATCTTCAGAAGATCGCTGTCGACGCGCACATATTCCTCGCCCGGACCAAGCGGTTTCAGCTTCCACTTGGACAAGTCCGTGATCGGCCAGATGATCACATCCAAAGGCAGTTTTGAGCCGCGCGTGTATCGTTTGATCTGACCGGGTGGAACCGGCTTGTAACCGCTCTTCTGTCGCTGGATCTGCCCCGGCGGAATGGGTTTGGACGCGCTGTTTCCGGCAATGACCAGCTTCCTGGAGTTTGTGTCCGCCAAACCGCCTCCGCTGAACACAAACAGGCAGGCTGCCATGGCAACGGCTAGTATTTTTGCAGGTTTCATCGAGCAGCCCTTTTTCCGTGTCGGGCTATTTTCACGCCAATTCCCAAGCTTCTGGCCATAGAAATCTTTTAAGGCGCGCATGAAAGTTGCCTGCCGGCCACGGTGCGTGCTCGCGAGCAGAGCGCCCGCTCCGAAGGCGGTCAGGTGCTTGTTAAGCACGTCCTCGGCCGACATGGCGTGACCGTCCGCCATCGCCTGCCTTGTCCGGAACATCCGGCACAGAGGTGATGTGGTAATCCATGCAGTTTCCCCTGAACCGGAGATCTGTGGTTCGCCGAAATCCGGCAAGCGGCCGTGTTCAGCCCTCGATATAGGTGACGATCGTCGCAGGGCGCACACCGTCGTATTTCATCGCTTCGGCCCCGGCCTCGCTGTTCATCACCGCCTCAAGCGCATCGAGATCCTCGACATCGCCCATCAGCGCCACGCGGCTGGGGTCACCGGGGATCACGAAGGTGGTGAGATTGGTCATCACGCCGGCGAAGACCTCTTCGCGTTTTGGCGAGGCGAGCCAGTGGGCCACGTCGTCGACCTCGTGCGTTGCAAGTATTTTCGGCATGATGAACTCCCTTTTTTCCAGAACACCCAAAGGCTCTCATGAATGGGGGGCTCGGGCAATGAATTCGTCCGGAGCCCGACGGTTGTGACCATCTGCACAGGCGACGCCGGGCCCGCAGGTCATCCGGATTACCCCGCTAAACATTCATTTTTTAAGGGTTTTGTGGTAGGTCTCACAGATAATCAAGAACAGGGGGATAGAACATGTCTGACACGCATAAGGGTCAGTGCTTTTGCGGTGCTGTCGAAATCGAGGCTACTGGTGAGCCCGCCGGGATGGGTTACTGCCATTGCGAAAGCTGCCGGCACTGGTCGGCTGGTCCCGTCAACGCCTTCACCCTCTGGGAGCCTGGGAAAGTCACCATCGTGAAGGGCGAGGAACATGTCCGCCAATACAACAAGACCGACAACAGCGACCGCAAGTGGTGCGCGAAATGCGGCGGGCACCTTATGACAGGCCATCCCGGCCTGAACCTGATCGACGTCTACGCGGCACTCCTGCCCAGCGTGGAATTCGCGCCGGGTGTGCACGTGAATTACGCCGAGACGGTGCTGCGCATGAAGGACGGGCTGCCCAAGATGAAGGACTTCCCGGCTGATTTTGGCGGGTCCGGAGAAACGCTTCCCGAATGAACTGAACCGATACAGGCGGTGAACGCGGCTGTTGCGCCGCGCGCGCTGCCGTGAAAGCCTGAACAGACGCCAGAGCGGATCAGCCGCGCCGGCGGCACCTACGAACGGTCAAATGAAAGCAGAGGGCACCCGGATTGGAACTCAAGGACAAGGTCATTCTCATCACCGGGGCCTCCGGAGGCATCGGTGCGGCCACGGCGCGCCGGCTGGCGGGCAAAGGCATGGCACTGGCACTGGCCGGGCGCGACATCGGCAAGCTTGAAGCGGTTGCCGAGGATTGCCGGAAGGCCGGCGGTCAGGCGGAAATTTTCGCAGGCGAGATTACCGACGCCGATTACATTGCCGGCCTCGGCGACGGCGTCGCAGAACGGTTCGGCGCCCTGCACGCGCTTTTCAACAATGCCGGTGTGTTCGAGACGGGCGCGTTCGATACCGCCGATCTGGCACGCTGGGACGCAGCCCTCGACATTAACTTCCGCAGCCTCATGCACCTGACGCAGGCGGTGCTGCCCAGGCTTCTGGAGCACCCGGAGAGCGCGGTCATCAACCTCAGTTCCGTCGCGGGGCGCATGACCTTTGGTGGCGGCGGCATCTACAGCGCGACCAAGCACGCGGTGCATGCCTTCTCCGGCTGCCTTTACGAGGACCTGCGCGATCGTGGATTGAAGGTTGCCGCGATCTACCCGGGCTTTGTCGACACCGGGATGACGGCTGCCGTGCAGGGAGAGCGCTCCAATATGATCCAGCCTGATGACGTGGCCCAGACCGTGGAGTTCGTGCTCCAGTTCCCCGCCAATGCCTGCCCGACCGAGATCGTGATCCGGCCACAATTTCCGCTCTGACGTAGGTCCGGCCCTGCCCCACTCTGCCACTGGCACGCGGTGATGTTCGGCCGGCTCTACCGCGCTGGTGCATCCGGACTGCTACCGCGTGGAACGCCACTGTCGCGCGCAGTCAGGTTAAGACACCTGCCGGTTCGCGATCACTCCAGCACAAGATCATTCTGATCACCGGGGCCTCCGGTGGCATCGGTGCGGCCAAAGCGCGCCGGCTGGTTGGCAAAGGCAAGGCACTGGCACTGGCCGGAGGCGTGGCACCTTGCACGCGACGTTTCTCCCCCACCCTGCCCTGCCGCGTGATGCGTGCCTTTACACTGGCGGCTGCGCGGGCCATTGCTGAGGCAAGGACATATCTACAGGATCTACCGTGTCGGGCAGTTTTACCAAGTTCAAAGACCGCATCTGGTTCGCATTTGACGGCGGACTGCGCCGCTTGCCTGACGCGCCGAAACCGGTTCAACAGCTGGCCTACGGGGTGCTGCGCGCGATTTTCGTCGGCGCCTATTATTTGCCCCGCGCCCCACTGGCGCGCGGTTCGGCCGCTTTTGCAAAACTGCTCGGTCGCAAAGATCCCGCCGCGATGCACCGGGCCTTCGTGGGCGGTTTCATCCTCGGGCTGCAGCGGATGGAGATGCTACGCAACGGCCAGACGGATACGCTTGAGGCGCTGCTTGAGATCCCCGAGCCCGACAAGCTCGACGCGCTGATGGCGCAGGGAAATGGGGCGGTTCTGGCGATGCCCCATTGCCATGCCTCGGTCGCTATGGTGCGGGGGCTTGCGCAGCGCTACCCGGTTTTGATGCTGGTGCGCGAGACCGCCAAGCCGTCGCGGGCCGCCGCCCAGCGCTCCTATTACGATCATCTGGGATGTGAGTGCCTTGATGTGCGCCGGACCGGCGATGCCTCGGTCGCGCGCGCAGTGCTCGGTGCCTTGCGCCAGGGCAAACTGGTGGTGGGCGTCGTCGATCGGATTCAGGACGCTCCGCCCGAAAGTGCGCCCTATGACAAAGCCCGCGACATGGTCCGCGCGGAGGCCTTCGGCCAGCCCGTGGGCATTGCCGGATGGCCGGCGCGGTTTGCCGGAAAACTGGGTGCGCCGGTGCTGCCGGGGATGGTGGCGCAGACCGAAGACGCTATGATCCTGCACTTGGGCTCGCCGCTGGAAACCCGGGATCTGGAAGCCACGACCCAAGCGATGACACGCGCCCTTGAGGCGCTGGTGCGCGCGCATCCGCGTGACTGGCTCTTCGTTTACGACAAATACTGGACCCGTGTTTTGCAACAGGGGGCCTCTGCCCCGTCTTCCAAGCAGGCGTGAGCGCCATAATTCTGGCAAAACGCGCGTGCATATCTTCACGAAACCTGAAGATATGTGGCAGACTATGCCGAGAGAACCGGAAGAAAGCAGCACATGTCACAGACATTCTGGGCACGCGAAGACAGCGGGACAGCGAATACGGCGCTGAACCTGACCGGTGATCCTGCGATCGAGATCACCTTCGTTGCGTCTGAAACCTCGTCCGGCGCGGGAGATGGCGACCTGTTTCTCGAACAACCCGCTCCGGACGTCATAGACCCCGATACCAAGGTATCGATCAATGGGGTCGAGTATGAGTTCGTGTTCGAGCTTATAGGCACTCTCCCAACGACGAACCCAAACGGCGCAAATCAGGTGCCCGATCAGTTCGAGGGGAGTGACGCCTATGTCGTCACGGTGCAGGATTATCCCACCGCCGGCGACACGACGCGCTTCTCCTTCCTGCCTGACGAGCAGGCCACCCAAGCCGAGATGGATGCATTCGGCAACGGTAGGATCAACCTTCAGGGCCTGGACGAAACGCCGGACCCAATGGCGGTGTGTTTCGCGCAGGGCACGCGGATCCGGACCCCTGGGGGCGAGGTCTGCATAGAAGATCTGTCCGTTGGTGATCTGGTTGAAACGCGCGATGCCGGTCCGCAGCCCATCAAATGGCTCAGTCGGACAGAGTTCCGATGGCCTGGCGCACCGGACAGCCAGAAGCCGATCCTCATCCAGCCCGATGCGCTTGGTGCGGGACGCCCCCAACACCGGCTAGTGGTCTCACCACAGCACTGCTTGCTTGTGAACGCGCGGGACGTGCTGCCGGAGGCCAAGAACGCGGACCGCCTCGTGCCAGCCAAAGCGCTGGTCAATCTGGCCGGCATCCGGAGCATGGCGGGCAAACGCTCGGTCACCTATTTCCATCTAATGCTGGAGCGACATTCGATCCTGTTCTCCGAAAGCGTTGAATCAGAAAGCTTTTATCCGGGTCCCATGGCCATGGCGATGTTGACAGCGACGCAGCGCGATCAAATTCACGCGCTCTACCCGACACTTCGGGACGATCCAGAAGGCGGCTACGGGCCACGAGTGTGCGAAAGCCTGAACCATCGCCGAGCGCAGATCCTGGTAGCGCAACTCGACATAGCACGAAGGAAGACAGCGGCGCAGGGCACAGCAAACCCTGCAATGGAACATTCGTAAGAGATCCGTGGACTTCACAGAACCGCAGAACGCGGTTCTGTTGGAGGCGCTCCAACGACTGGTCTTTCCGATGAATGGTGCCCCCACACGGACTCGAACCGCGGACCTACTGATTACAAATCAGTTGCTCTACCAGCTGAGCTATAGGGGCACTCGCGCCCTCATAAACGGCAATTTCCGGCCTTGCAAGACTCAGGCCAGCGGTTTGTGCTCATCGGTTCGTACGCGCCAGAAGCAAAACCGCAAAGAGTGCCACCGCCATGACCATCATCGCCGCAGGAGAGGCATCGGTGAGGTTCTCCAGCGAAGCCTGGTCATAGACCCGTGTGGCCAGCGTGGAGAAGTTGAACGGGCGAAGCAGAAGCGTGGCCGGTAGCTCTTTCAGGCAGTCCACGAAGACCAGCAGAAGTGCGGTTCCCATCGAGCCGCGGATCAGTGGCAGGTAGACCGCGCGCAGGGTGCCGGAGGCGCTGCGCCCCAGCGAGCGGGCCGCCATCGGCATAGACGGTGAGATCCGGTCCATCGCGGCGTCCACGGCCCCCTGCCCGATCGCGAAGAACCGCACCATGTAGGCCAGGATCACCGCAAAGGCCGAACCGGTCAGAAGCAGCCCCGGGTCATAGCCCGTTACCGCGAGAACGAGGTCGGCCAGACCGTGATCGAGAAAGGAGAGCGGGATCAGGATCCCAATGCCCAGCACGGCGCCGGGCGCGGCATATCCGATCGTGGTCACCGGCAGGAGCTTGCGCGGCAACGCGTGGCCGCTGAGCCGCACGCCATAGACCATGAAGAGCGCCGCCGTCACTGTCAGAAGTGCGGCGAGGCCTGCCACCCAGATGGTCGTCCGCAGCGCACGCAAGAGCTCGGGGTCGGCCCACGCCTGTGGGCGTTCGAGCGCATGCAGGCCGATCACGCCGGCGGGTAGGACAAAGCCCACGAGGAACGGCACCAGACAGACAAGCATCGCGGCGATACCGGCGCCGGTGCCAAGCTCGGTGCGCAGGATCGGGCGGCTTTGGCGTGACAGGCGGAAAAAGCGCATCCGCGCGCGGCCGGCTTTCTCAAGCCCGGCGAGCAACAGGACAAAGATCAGAACGAGGCTTGCGATCTGCGCCGCGCCGCCGGCGTTATAGCTTTCCAGCCAGACCGAGAAGATCCCCGTAGTCAGGGTCTGAACCGCGAAATACTCCACCACACCGAAGTCGCTGAGCGTTTCCATCATCACGATCGCCGTACCCGCCGCGATGGCAGGCCGGGCCAGCGGCAGGCCGATCCGCAGGAATCGGGCCACGGGGCCCGAGCCAAGCGCACGGGCGACCTCCAGCGTTTCGCCGGCCTGTTCGCGGAAGGCCGCGCGCGCCAGCAGGTAGACATATGGAAACAGGGCCGCCGCCAGCACGATAGTCGCCATGCCGCGTGAGCGGACCTCGAAGAACCAGTAATCCTGTGCCGAACTCCAGCCGAAGGCCGCTCTGAGCCCGGTTTGCACCGGGCCTGCATATTCGAGCAGGTCAACGATCGCATAGGCCCCGACATAGGCCGGCACGGAGAGGGGCAGCAACAGCGCCCAGTTGAAGAACCCGCTGAGCGGAAAACGGTACATCGCCGTCAGCCATGCCGTCACTGTGCCGGTGACCGCGGCCAGCAGACCGGTACTCAGGGTCAGGATGGCCGTGTTCTCCAGATAACGCGGCAAGGTCGTCACCATCAGGTGGGGCCAGATATTGTCACTGGGGTTCAGCGCAATCCAGACCACGGCCATGATCGGCGCCAGAACAAGGCAGGCCAGCGCGAGCGCGCCGACGGACCACGGGTCGAGGCGAAATCCGCTGCGCGGCGGGCTTACTTGACTGATTTTGTCGGTCATGAAGAATGCCTAATGGAAAGCTGTTTTACTGTCCAGAAAGCTGGCTATAAGGTATCCATGACAGTTGATAAAGCAGGCTCTGGCCGATGCAGGTAGTGTTACATCTTGGTGCTCATTGCACCGACGAAGATCAACTCATCAAATGTTTGGCCCAAAACCGCGATAAGTTGTCGGAGCAGGGCATCGTGATTCCCGCGCCGGGGCGCTACCGTCCCGTTGTGCGCCAGGCCCTGCACAACAATCCCGGACAGAGCGCGTCGCTCGACACCCAGGACCTGATCCTTGACGCGATCCTGGACGAAGATGAGCCGGAGCGTGTGATCCTGAGCCATGACTGCTTCATCTCGGTCGTGGACAACGCGTTGGGCGAAGATCAGATCTATCCCAATGTTGCGACCAAGATCCCGGAGATCATGTCGCTGTTTTCGAAACATGACATGGAATTTCATATCGCAATCAAGGATCCCGCAACTTTCGTACCAGCGCTCTTCGAGCGTTCGAAGGAGGCGCATCTGCGGAATTTCCTGGACGGTGTGGACCCGATGCGGCTGCGCTGGTCGAACATGATCCAGAGGTTGCACGATGCGGCGCCGGATGTGCCGATCACCGTCTGGTGCAACGAAGACAGCCCGCTGATCTGGCCCGAGGTGCTCGCGGCTCTCGCGGGGCATGACCAGTTCACGATGCTGGAGGGCGAGGATCGCTTTCTCGCCTCGCTGATGGAACCCAAGGGGTTCCGACGGATGAGGGCGTTTCTGGCCAAGAATCCGCCTCAGAACATACGTCAGCGCCGCAAGATCGTCGCGGCCTTTCTGGAGAAATTCGCCCGTGAAGACGCGGTCGAGGCGGAGATCGACCTGCCCGGCTGGACGGAGCAATACGTCCAGACCCTGACCACGCTCTATTACCAGGACATCGAGACGATCGCCGAGATCGACAACGTCGAGTTCATCGAGCCGTGAGGCGCTACAGCGCCTGGGATCACATGCCCAGCGCTTCCTTGTAGAGTTCCAGCACTGCCTCTTCTTCCGACAGGTCCTGAGGGTCGCGTTTGCGCATCGCCACCAGCTTGCGCATCACCCGCGTGTCGTAGCCGCGTGCCTTGGCCTCTGCCATCACCTCTTTCTGCTGGTCGGCGAGGTCCTTTTTCTCCATCTCGAGACGCTCGAAACGTTCGACGAACTGGCGCAGTTCATCGGCGGTGACGCGGTAGGAGGTATCGGTGACGGAGGTATCGGACATGAGCGGTTCCCTTTCGGCTGCGAGAGCCAATCGATACTAAGGCCCGCAGGCACACACAAGCCCAAATGGTCCGATCGTGCGGTGCGAGGTCCGCGGCCTTGCCA
>JABDPP010000224.1 GCA_013042765.1 Litoreibacter sp. | reverse complement strand
TCTGAACCACCGCATGCCGCCCGATGGCACGCTTGAGGAGAAATTCGAACTGCGTCACGAGGTGACGTTCGAAAGAGACGGCCCGTTCCATCGGCTGATGGGCGCGCAGAAGGTGCTGACCAACACGTTGCACGGGCAGGGAATTAAAACCGCAGGCGAACGGGTTGTGATCGATGGGCATGCCCCAGACGGTACGCCTGAGGCGATCTTCATCAAGGATGCGCCGGGCTTCTGCCTCTCGGTTCAGTGGCATCCCGAATATAATGCTGCGCAGGATCCCGTCTCGCGCCCGCTTTTTGAGGCCTTCGGTGCCGCGGCGGCAGCGTGGCAGTCCGGGGTTCGGCCCGGCGTTCTGAAATCTGCTTGAATTTCTGCACGGCTGTGGAGCGATGCCTCCGGCGGGGATATTTTGGGGAGAAATGAAAACCTCAGCCGTATTGGGCGAGCATCTCCTTGAGATCTTCGAGCGTATTCGCTTCCTGCACCGGTTTGTCCTGACGCCAGCGCGACATGCGGGGAAAGCGAAGCGCGACACCTGATTTGTGGCGCGGGCTTTCCTGAATGCCTTCAAAGGCGATCTCGAAGACATGGTGCGGCGTGACAGCACGTACCGGGCCGTAGCGTTCCAGCGTGTTCTTGCGCACCCAGGCCGTGATCTTGCGGAACTCAGCATCCGTCAGTCCGGAATAGGCTTTCGTGAAGGGGACGAGATCGTTGCCGTTCCAGACCGCGAAGGTGAAATCCGTAAACAGGTTGGCGCGGCGACCGTGACCGCTTTGGGCGTAGATCATCACGGCGTCGATCACCAGCGGATCGACCTTCCATTTCCACCAGTCGCCCTTCTTGCGACCGGCCAGGTACGGCGATTTGCCGCGTTTGAGCATCAGTCCTTCGGCACGCTTTGCCCGTGAGGTTTCGCGTAGCGCTGCGAGATGGTCCCAGCTTTTGAACGTGAGGCTGGCGGAGAGACGCAGCGGTGCTGTGGTCGGAAGGCCGTCGAGCAGTTCGCAGAGATGCGCGCGTCGCGTGTCATAGGGCTGTGCGCGCAGGTCGCGTCCCTGCCATTCCAGCAGGTCATAGGCTTTCAAGACAACCGGAGCCTCGGTTAGGAGCTTTTTCGGAACCGTTTTGCGGCCGATGCGTTTCTGCAATGCGCTGAAAGGCAGGGGTGCCTCGTCGCGCCATGCCAGAAGCTCCCCGTCGATAACGGTGCCGTCGGAAAGGTGATCTGACAGCGTTGCGAGCTCGGGGAATTTGTCGGTAATCAGTTCCTCGCCGCGCGACCACAGGAAATACCGGCCGTCTCGCAGGATCAACTGCCCCCGGATCCCGTCCCACTTGTACTCGGCCCGCCAATCCTTCTCGGGGCCGAGGCCGGCCTTCTCGTCGAGCTGGTGGGCGAGATAGAACGGATAGGGTTTTGAGGCGTCGGTATTGGGGTTTTCGGCAAGAATGAGATCGGGGTAGGTGGTGCTGAGCGGGGTCCAATCGCCCATTATGCGGTGCGCGAGCTCGGGTTCTTCGATACCTGTCGCCCGCGACAGGGCGCGGGTCATGAGTTTCTGGCTGACACCAACGCGAAAGCCGCCGGTGATCAGCTTGTTGAACACGAAACGCTCGATGGGCTCGAGGCTGTCCCACGCCTCGAGCACGCGGGTTTTCTTTTCCGCCAGATCGAGTTGGCCCAGTTCCTGCAGGGTGCTCATCCAGTTCGTGAGCGTGCGTTCCGCGCGGCGTTGGGGGGGCGGCAGAACGAGGGCGATGGTTTCCGCGAGATCGCCCACAATTGCGTAGGATTCATCGAACAACCACAGGGGAATTTCGGCCGTCTCTGCCGCCCATTCGCGGAGCAACGTTGTCGTCACGCCGCGTTTCGGCCTGCGCCCGGACAGCAGCGCGATCGTCCAGAGCTTGTCGCTGTCTGGCGCCGCGGTGAAATACTGTGCTAGCGCGGTCACCTTGGCGCTGGTCCGCGTGGTCTGGTCGAGCGCGGTGAACAGTCGGGAGAAGCGCTTCACGGGGCTGTCCCATCAATTGGCGAGCGGGAACGGGCTGTCATTGGTCCGCCTCCTGCTCATCTGCGCCCTCAGGTGTCTCCAGACCTTCGCCCTCGAACTCTGTCTCGACGATATGAGCGTCATAGCCTTCTTCCTTCAGCCAGCGCGAAAAAATGGAGGTGTAACCATGGGTCACGAACACCCGCTCGGCTCCGGTGGCCACAATCGCGCTGTTCAGCCCTTCCCAATCGGCGTGATCGGACATTACGAAGCCGCGGTCGGCGGCCCGGCGGCGGCGCACCCCGCGCATCGACATCCAGCCGGAGGCAAAGGCGGTGGAGCGGTCTGCGAACCGCCGGACCCACGGCCCGCCCATGCCCGCCGGCGTGGCCAAGACAAGCGCTCCGGGGAAATTCTTCGCATTCAGATCTTGGGTGACACGGACCGTGTCGGGCAGCGTGATCCCCTGAGCGCGCAGTACCTCGTTCGTGTTCTCGATCGCACCATGAGTCAGGATTGGCCCGATCGAGCTGTCTACGTTGGCAAGGATCCGTTGCGCCTTGCCAAGTGCGTAGGCGCCTAGGACCGAGAAGCGCCCCTCGGCCTTGTTGCGCTGCCACCAGTGATTGATCTGGGAAATCACGTCGTCCTGCTGGTCCCATTTGAAC
>JABDPP010000222.1 GCA_013042765.1 Litoreibacter sp. | reverse complement strand
GGAGAAACAAGATGGACAATGAGCAGTTTGTTTTCAAAGGCGATGCGCGCGAATGGTTTGGCATCTGGATCGTCAATCTTCTGCTGAGCCTCGTGACGCTGGGCATTTATTCCGCTTGGGCAAAGGTGCGGCGTAAGAAGTATTTTTATAACAACACTTATGTGGCGGGGCGGAATTTTGATTATCACGCCACCGGTTTACAGATCCTCATCGGTCGGGCCATCGTAGCGGTTGCGTTCGTGGGCTTTTCACTGCTTTCTGCCATTCCCATCGCTGGACTTATCTTGGGCCTGGTTCTGATTTTTATATTCCCCTGGCTGATGGTGCGCAGCCTGATGTTCAATGCGCGCATGTCGAGCTGGTCCAATGTCCGTTTTAATTTTTCCGGAACGGTCAAACGGGCTTTCCTGGTCTATCTGATCTATCCGATTTTGACGTTTCTCAGCCTTGGGGCGACCTACCCCATGCTGGATCGGGCCGTGAAGCGATTCGCTGTCAGCCATCATCGACTCGGCACGGCAGAACTGAACATGGAAGCGGGGCTTGGCCCTTTTTACAGGGCGTTTCTTGCCGCGATCCTTTGGGTGCTGCTTGTATTTGCGGGTGCTGCGGTTGTTATGGGCTTCAGCCTCGAAGGTTTCCTGCAGAGCATTGAAAACATTGAGGCTCAGCCAGCCGCCGGAAGTGCTGCGATCCTGGGAATCTATGTTATGTTTTTTGCTGCGTTCCTGCCCGCAATCTTCATTTATAAAGCCATGACACGCAACGCGGTCTTCAATGCCACCACTCTTGAAGGCGGGCATGGCTTCCGATCTGACATAACTGCGGGCCGTCTCATGTGGATCGCAATTTCGAACATGGTTGTGGTAGTCCTGACCTTTGGTCTCATGCTTCCTTGGGCGCAAATCCGGATGATGCGCTATCTGGTCAGCCGGACGCAGCTTGTGCCTGGCGGATCGCTCGACGGGTTTGTGGACCTGCTACAGAAGGAGACCTCGGCCCTCGGTGATGCCTATACCGATCTGGAAGGGCTGGACTTGGGTCTGCCGATCTAGATGACGCGTGCGCCTTCGGAAGTGACCGATCTTGAACTGTCCGGTCGGGCCTGCCCGCCGATGCAGTCGCGCCTGGAGGCCGCGAGGGTCGTCGCTCGGCGTGGAGAGGCGCAACCCATTCTGATCTGCGCTCGATTGGCTGACGGTTTGATCCTGACGCGAGCTCCGCGCCCCGAAGTTCAAATTGATCCACCACTTGGCCGGACTCCCCGGCGCTTGAAATTCCCGGACGGAACCCTGTTTGAGACGGAAGATCATGCGGGCGTGGAGCTTCTCGAGGGACGCAATGCCGGAGGGTTGTTGCACAGGCTGGAAGAGTTTCATCCGCGCCTGGTTGGTGTTGTCATAATCGCACTGGCGGCAATCTGGCTGATATGGCGTCATGGTCTGGACGTGCTTGTAGCAGCAGCCCTTTTCCTGACGCCGCCGGTTTTGACGGAACAAATTGATGCGGGAACCCTGCGCACACTCGATCTGACCTTGGCTAACCCGAGCGATTTAGGTGCGGAGGATCAGGAACTCGCCGGCGAGATTTTTTCTGACCTGCTTGAGGCGCTTGGCTCCGCGTCCGGCTCCGATGCCGAATTCCAGCTGGTGTTTCGCAATATGCCCGGCGTTGGGCCGAATGCCTTTGCGCTGCCCGGCGGAACCGTGGTGCTGACCGACCAGTTCGTCAGCGAGTTCGGCGATGCAGACATCCTTGCCGGCGTTCTTGGCCATGAGATCGGTCATGTCGTCGAGCAGCACGGTTTGAAGCAGGTCTACCGGTCGCTGGGGATCTACATTCTTATTGCGTTCATGGCCGGCGATACGGGACCGATCATCGAGGAGATAATTCTGGAAGGGAACCTTCTTCTGTCCCTCTCCTACTCGCGCCAGCACGAAACAGCGGCTGATCGGTTTGGGATCGAACTGGCGGACCGGGCGGGTTATGACCCGGAAGGTTTGAAGTCTTTTTTTGAAGCGCTTGAGGGGACTGGGCCGGAGCTTCCGCGCTGGATGTCCACCCACCCGTCTGGCGACAGGCGCGTTGAAGAGATCGACGAGACGATCCGATCCCTGCGTTGATCCCCTATAGGAACAACACGGCGTTGTTGCGCAGTATAATTTCGATTGCATAGACGCCGAGCAGGGCCACGATCGGGCTGAGGTCGAGACCACCCATATTCGGCAGGACCCGCCGGATCGGAGCATAGATCGGCTCCAGAAGGCGGCTTAGCCCATCCCAGATCTGAGCGACAATGGGTTGGCGCATGTTGAGCACCTGGAAACTCAGAAGCCAGCTCATGATGAAATGAACGAAAATGACTGTGCGCACGACGCCCAGAAAGAGCATCAGGATCTGGAAAAGCGACGTCATTGATAAACCTCTGATAATTTAGCTGATCCAACAGGTAATTGCGCTTTTGAAAATGCGCAAGGGAGAGCCGATGCAATGTTGCGATAGCCGTGACGGAGAAGCGGCACATTGAATATGACTGACGAGATCGGGCCTCAAAGCTGTGTCCTTCTTCGGAGTTGAACTGCGAAGGGTGTCGGAGATCGGAGGGGCGCAGGAAATACAACTCAAACGCCGCCGTGGTCTTTTGGCAGGCATTGGCCTGCAATCGGACGCAGCTGGCAAGAATTCCCTTGCTTCGCATCTTTCACGCGGCAATATCGCGGTAGGTTTGGGGAAGCATTGTGAAAAAAGATCCACAGAAGAAGCGTATTCTCGGCTGGATGATGTTTGACTGGGCCAGTCAGCCATACAATACCCTTCTCCTGACCTTTATTTTCGGCCCATATTTCGCTGAAATCGTATCGAACCGCGGTATCGCGAACGGCGTCGAAGAGAGTATCGCCAAGGCAGAGGCACAAAGCCTCTGGGGTCTTGGGCTGACGCTTTCGGGCTTTGCAATCGCGATACTGGCTCCCATCCTTGGGGCTGTCGCTGACAGTTCCGGGCGGCGGATGCCGTATATCTACGCGTTTTCTATCCTTTATGTCATTGGGGCCGGCGGGCTGTGGTATGCGGCGCCCGGCTCGATCGATACGGTCCTGATCCTGTCATTCTTCATCATCGGCTTGGTGGGTATGGAGTTTGCCACGACCTTCACCAATGCCATGCTGCCCGATCTCGGGCCCGGCCATGAGCTTGGCCGTATCTCGGGCTCCGGTTGGGCCGTTGGATATCTGGGCGGGCTGATCGCTTTGATTTTCATGCTGTGCTTCCTTGCCGAGAACGAGCAGGGAAAAACACTGATTGGAATCTCTCCCATTCTTGGCCTCGACAGCGCAGAGCGCGAAGGCACACGATCTGTTGGACCATTTGCGGCGCTCTGGTTTATTGTCTTCATGATCCCGTTTTATGCGTGGGTCAAAGAAGATGCGCCAAAGCCTCAGCGGCAGGTCAGTTCGACTCGTTCGGGTTTGTGCGATCTCATCCGAACGATTAAACGACTTCCCCGCACGCCAAGCCTTGCATCGTTTCTTGGGTCTTCGATGCTTTATCGCGATGGCCTGAACGGCATGTACACGTTTGGTGGCATCTATGCTTACGGAGTGCTGGGCTGGACTGTTGTTGATGTCGGGATATTCGGGATTCTCGCTGTAACAGCGGGCGCATTCTTTGCCTATATCGGTGGCTTTGCCGATCGCCGGTTTGGACCAAAACCCGTCATAAGAACCTGCATCATTGTTTTGATACTGGCAGCTGTCGGCATCGTCTCCATTGCCCGGGATAACGTGATGGGAATGCCTATCCCCGAAGGTTCAAGCCTGCCGGATACTGCGTTCCTTTTGTGCGGTGCGACGATTGGTGCTGCGGGTGGTGTTCTTCAGTCGGCGTCGCGGACAATGCTTGTGCGGCAAGGAAATCCAATGCGCATGACCGAAGCTTTCGGGCTTTACGCGCTTGCGGGGAAGGCAACCTCGTTCCTGGCGCCTGCCCTGATCGGATTGTTCACAACCATCTTCCAGAGCCAGCGCATCGGTGTGTCGCCGGTTCTTGGTCTTTTCGTGTTGGCGCTTCTCCTGTTAATCTGGGTGAAACCACAGGGAGAGGATAAGTCGGTATGGGCATCCGCGGACTGATCAGGTTCCTTATATGCGCGAGCGTGTTCTGGGGCACTGCCGCTGGGGCAGAGCCGTTGGCCAAGCAATTATTCGGTGGGCAAAAAGAAGCCTCGAACCAAGAAGCCAAGGCTCATGGCAGCTATGCCAAGGGTTGCGCCGGTGGGCTGGTTCGGTTGATGGAGAGCGGGCCGACATGGCAGGCGATGCGGCTGTCACGCAATCGCAATTGGGGGCATCCTGAGCTGGTTGATTTTGTTCAGGATCTGAGCAAACAGGCAAAGCGTGTTGGATGGTCCGGGCTCTATGTCGGGGATTTGTCGCAGCCCCGTGGTGGTCCGATGCTCAGCGGGCATCGCTCGCACCAGATTGGCCTTGATGCGGATATCTGGCTTTATCCTGTCTCGGATCTGAAGTTGAGCCGGAAGGAGCGGGAGAATCTGTCTGCCGTTTCCATGAGGCGCAATAGCGGGGCCTATGTGAACGAGCGCTGGACGATTGCGCATCACAAGATCCTGAAGGCAGCCGCAAAGGATAACCGTGTCGCACGGATCTTTATTTTCCCGGGCGCCAAGGTGCAGATGTGCAACGATGCCAAAGGAGATCGCTCCTGGTTGCGCAAGATAAGACCGTGGTGGGGGCATCATTATCATTTCCATGTCCGCCTCTCTTGCCCCAGGGGGTCAAGCCAGTGCATGGATCAGGCGCCACCGCCACCCGGTGATGGCTGCAAAGAGGCGGAA
>JABDPP010000215.1 GCA_013042765.1 Litoreibacter sp. | reverse complement strand
GAGCGCCTGATCGTGCGAGGTCGGTCGCATCTCTTGGAAGACAGTGAGGCTGCAGAGGATCTTGAGCGGGTCCGAACGCTCTTTGATGACCTTGAACGCAAGCATGATATTGCCGAATTTCTCGAGTTGACCGAGACTGGTGAAGGCGTGCGCATTTTTATTGGCTCTGAGAACAAACTCTTTTCACTTTCGGGTTCCTCTTTGGTGGTCTCTCCTTATATGAACGCTGATCGGAAGGTGATAGGCGCCGTGGGCGTGATCGGACCGACTCGTCTGAACTACGGGCGGATCGTGCCGATTGTGGACTATACGGCTCAGCTGGTCGGAAAATTGATCTCGGACGGTGGATAAAGACACAACATGAACGACGGTAAAAACGACGAAGAATTTCTTGATGATCCCCTCGAAGCATTTGCCGAGGAAGAGATCGACATCATGGCCGAAGTCGAGGCGGAAGAAGAAGACGAAGTGACAACGCTTCGGGAGGAGCGAGACCAGCTCAAAGACCGGTTGCTTCGCGCTCTTGCGGATGCTGAGAATATTCGCAAACGCGGTGAACGTGATCGTCGCGAAGCCGAGAGCTATGGCGGCTCAAAGCTCGCACGGGATCTTTTGCCGGTGTACGACAACATGCGGCGCGCACTTGAGGCAGCCACCGACGACCAGCGTGAGGCCGCAAAAGCAGTGATCGACGGGATTGAACTGACTCTGCGGGACCTGATCAGCACTTTTGGTAAACACGGGATTGAACCGATCGTGCCCGAGATTGGTGATCGTTTCGATCCGCAGCTCCATCAAGCCATGTTTGAAGCACCCGTGCCGGACACCAAAGCAGGCGATATTATTCAGGTCATGACCGAGGGCTTCACCATGCATGACCGTCTTTTGAGGGCAGCGCAGGTGGGCGTTTCGTCAACTCCCGCGGGTTAACGCTTTAAGATCGTAGAGAATTTGAAGTGCTTCCCGGGGGGTCAGTTCGTCGGGAAGAATATCCTCCATCCTGGTTTCAAGCTCTGACGCCCTTGGTACGGGTGCGCGCTGGCTCGGTGCCATCGAAAAGAGCGGCAGATCATCGATTAGTGCCTTCGGGTTAACGGCACCCTCGCGCTCCCCTTTCTCAAGCGCATCCAAAACGACGCGAGCGCGTTCAACGACGGCATTCGGCAAGCCTGCGAGTTTTGCAACCTGCACCCCGTAGGATCTGTCGGCGGCGCCTTTCCGCACTTCATGCAGGAAGATGACGTCACCCTCCCACTCCTTCACGGCAACTGTCGCGTTCTCTACTCCGGCCAGTTTTCCCGATAGCGCGGTTAGTTCGTGGTAGTGCGTGGCAAAAAGCCCGCGGCAGCAATTCACGTCGTGCAGATGTTCCAAAGTTGCCCAGGCGATTGAGAGACCATCATAAGTGGCCGTGCCGCGACCGATCTCGTCCAGAATGACAAGTGCCCGAGTATCTGCTTGATTCAGGATGGCTGCGGTCTCGACCATCTCCACCATGAATGTTGAGCGACCCCGCGCCAGATCGTCCGACGCGCCGACACGGCTGAAGAGCTGTGAGACTAGCCCGATATGCGCGTGAGATGCCGGTACATAAGACCCTAACTGGGCCAAAAGAGCGATGATTGCGTTCTGACGTAGATATGTCGACTTACCGGCCATGTTTGGTCCGGTCAGCAAGCAAATCCGTGCTACATTCGCCTCAACACTCAGATCGCAGGAATTTTCAATGAAGGGTCCGGCGTTCTGGGACTTGAGCGCATGCTCCACGACCGGATGGCGCCCGTTCTGGATTTCGAAATGTCGACTGTCATCGATCACAGGCCGGCACCAGTTTTCTGACAGCGCAAGATCGGCAAGGGAAGATGCGAGATCCAGTTCAGCCATAACGGCTGCAAGTGCGATAAGCTCCGCCGATTTCTCAAGGATCTCACCTCGTAGCATTGCGAAGATCTGTTTCTCGATCTCAATCGCTTGGCTTCCTGAGTTCAGAATTCGTGTTTCAAGCGAAGATAGCTCGACGGTGGTGAACCGCACCGCGTTCGCGGTGGTTTGTCTGTGGATGAAGGTCGCTGAAAATGGCTCGGAGAGCATTTTCTTCGAATGCGTCGCTGTCGCCTCAATAAAATATCCAAGGACATTGTTGTGTTTGATCTTGAGCGACGGGATGTCGGTTTGCGATGCGTATTCGTTCTGCAGATCTGCGATGATCTTGCGGCCGTCATCCCTCAGCGCACGCGCGGCATCCAGATCACTGTTAAATCCCTCTGCCACAAAGCCCCCATCTCTTGCGAGCAGGGGCGGCTCCGCAACGAGTGAGACTTCAAGGAGCGACAGTAGTTCATCATGTCCGCCCAGGTCCGACAGCGCCTTGCTCATAGCGTTCGGAAGATCAAAGGTGGAGAGCATTTTCTGCATAATTAGAGCCTGAACAAGGCAAGCCCGAACCGCGATCAGATCACGTGGTCCTCCCCGATCAAGCCCAAGCCGCGATACCGCGCGTTCAAGATCCGGTGTTTTGCGCAACCCATCCCTGACATCCTGGATCGCCGACTGTGCCTCGACGAAGAAGTAGATCGCATCGAGCCGTTCACTGATTGTCTCAATTTTCGTACTTGGGCTGGAAATCCGTCGTTCCAGCAAGCGTCCGCCGGCGGCAGTCAGCGTCCTGTCGATCGTTGCGATGAGCGATCCGTCGCGTCCGCCGGCTAGGCTCCGTGTCAGTTCAAGGTTTCGGCGCGTCGCTGCGTCGATCTGCATGACTGAGCGGGTGTCCTCTCGGACAGGCGGGCGCAAAAGTGGAAGTTTGCCCTTCTGCGTGATCTCCAGGTAATCAACGATTGCCCCCATGGCGGAGAGCTCAGCCCGCGAAAACTGTCCAAACGCATCCAGAGACCCCACGGAGAACAGATCCAGAAGCCGTTTTTCGGCTGAACTGCTATCAAAACTCGCGCGGCTGAGGGGGGACAGGGCCGCACCGACCTCGGTCACAAGCTCCTCGACCTCCTCAAACATGGATTCTGATACGACCACCTCGCTGGGCGCCAACCGGGCTAGTTCGGGGGACAGCTTTACGAGCGAACAGGGGCTGACGTGGAATTCTCCTGTGGAAATATCAACCACTGCGAGCGCCGCGTCCCCACGCACATCGCTGAAGGCCACGAGGAAGTTGTTTCTGCGCGCCTCAAGGAGCGTTTCCTCCGTCAACGTGCCGGGTGTGACCAGCCGGACCACATCACGCCTTACGACTGACTTGGAGCCACGCTTTTTCGCCTCCGCCGGATTCTCCATCTGCTCACAAACGGCGACCCGAAAACCCTTGCGGATCAGTGTCAGAAGGTAGTTCTCGGCAGAGTGCGCCGGAACACCGCACATCGGGATGTCTTTGCCCAGATGCTTGCCCCGCTTGGTCAGCGCAATATCCAAGGCTTCCGCTGCTGCAACCGCGTCATCGAAAAACATCTCGTAAAAGTCGCCCATCCTGTAGAACAGAAGCGCGTCCTTGTACTGCGCCTTGATCTCAAGAAACTGCGCCATCATGGGCGTGACAGATGGGTTAACAGCGTTCAAAATGACCCCCCGGTACCGCTATGCATGACCCTACAAATCTTTGGAATCCGGTGAAAGAGCCAAAAGCAGGAGCGATTGCGGTCCGCCCCCATCGCATTCTAACCTTGGTGGAAACCGAAGAGGTGCTCGAGAATGGCGATTTTCAATGCCGGCTCCATCAACGCTGATTTTTTCTACTACCTCACTGATCTGCCGCGCCGGGGTGAGACCCTGACGGCGACGTCCTTTGAGCGTGGATTGGGGGGAAAGGGAGCCAATCAGTCAATTGCGGCTTTATGCGCGGGGGCGGACGTTACGCATATCGGTGCGGTTGGTCAGGATGGGGTATGGGCTATTGAGCAACTGTCCTCCCAAGGATTGAACTGCGATCACGTTGCCGTTCTGGACGCGCCCACGGGTCACGCGATCATCAATGTCGAGGCCTCAGGAGAGAATTCGATTGTGATCTTCCCTGGTGCAAACCGCGAGCTGACGGTGGAGCAGATAGAACAGGGGCTTGCGGGGGCAGGTGCGGGTGACTTCCTGTTGCTGCAAAACGAGATCAATCTCGTGACTGAAGCCGCTTTGATCGGGCAAAAAAAGGGTCTGTATATAGCCTATTCAGCTGCGCCCTTCGTCGTTGCCGACGCAGTTTCCGTAATGCCCCATGTGGATCTCATGATCCTGAACGAGGTGGAATACGAGCAACTGATGGCGGCAACTTCCAAGGTTTCCATCGAGATGTTGCCACCCGAGCTTCTCGTGACCAAGGGCGCGCGCGGCGCCGACCTAATCCGCTCCGAGCAGACAGTTCATGTGGCGGCCTTCGCGGTTAAACCCGTGGACACAACGGGGGCCGGAGATTGCTTTGCAGGTTATTTTTGCGCTGGAATAGACTCTGGTTTGACATCGGAAAAGGCAATGAAACGGGCTGCGGCCGCGGCCGCGATCAAGGTCACGCGGCAGGGAACGTCTGAGGTTGTTCCCAATAGCGAGGAGGTCGAGGACTTCCTGGCTAATCAGGATTAGCTTTTCATCTCGTCCCAGAAGGATTTCACCTTCGAGAAAAACTTGGAGAGCTGAGGGTTGTTCTCCTCGCTCAGCTTTTCGAACTCGCGCAGCAGCTCTTTCTGCTTTGCGGTCAGATTGACCGGTGTTTCAACAGCAAGTTCGATGAACATGTCACCGGCCCCGCCGCCGCGCAGGGCGGGCATGCCCTTGTTGCGCAATCGCATTTGACGACCCGATTGGCTACCGGCCGGCACTTTTACCCGGCTCCGGCCACCATCAATGGTCGGGACTTCAACATCGCCGCCGATCGCGGCAGTCGTCATCGCAACCGGAACACGACAGAACAGGTCCGTACCATCGCGCTCGAAAAGCTCGTGCTCCTGCACCTCAATGAAAATATAGAGATCACCTGAAGGGCCACCACGCATGCCGGCTTCACCTTCACCGGCAAGCCGGATACGGGTGCCGGTCTCTACGCCTGCCGGAATGTTAACGCTGAGCGAGCGTTCTTTGTGCTCACGGCCAACGCCGCCACATGACTGGCAGGGGTTGTTAATAATCTGGCCGATACCCGAGCAGGTCGGACAGGTCCGTTCGACTGTGAAGAACCCTTGTTGAGCCCGAACCTTCCCGATGCCCGAACAGGTCGGACATGTTTGCGGCTCGGAGCCACTCTCCGCACCGGTTCCGTCACAAGCGGAGCAAGAAACGGAAGTCGGCACCGAAATTGCTTTCTGAACACCGGTGTAGGCTTCTTCAAGATCAACGCGCAGGTTGTAGCGCAGGTCGGATCCCCGTGAGGCTCGCCCACGGCCGGAGCGTTGACCGCCTCCGCCCATGAAGTCGCCGAACAAATCTTCGAATACGTCGGAAAACGCACTGGCAAAATCGCCCTGGCCGGGGCCACCCCCCGGGCGGGGTCCGCCGCCCATGCCGCCTTCAAATGCTGCATGCCCAAAACGGTCATAGGCCGCTTTCTTTTCGGCGTCCTTCAGGATCTCATAGGCTTCGTTAGCTTCCTTGAACTGCGATTCCGCATCCGGATTGTCGGAATTCCGGTCAG
This sequence comes from Litoreibacter sp., assembly GCA_013042765.1. GTDB lineage: Bacteria > Pseudomonadota > Alphaproteobacteria > Rhodobacterales > Rhodobacteraceae > Litoreibacter. The sequence goes on along the minus strand of JABDPP010000215.1, from coordinate 5,257 downwards.
GGTGCAGTTCCTTGGCTTTGGTACGATAGGCTTTCTTCAACTCCTCCGGAGAGGCGTTTTTCCCGACACCCAGAACATCGTAGTAATCACGTTTTGCCATATATCGTCAGCCTTTTGCTGAAACGCGGAAGCCGGCCTGAGCAAAAACAGACCGGCTTCGTGCGTCTCGTCGCGCTAATCAGGCGCGCTTGTCGTCCTCGAGATCTTCGAAGTCGGCATCAACGATATCTTCGTCAACACCGCGCGGGTTTTCTTCGCCGCCGCCTTCCCCAGGTTCGGCCGACGCGGTTTCTTCCTGCTGTGCCTTGTAGATGGCTTCACCAAGCTTCATGGCCGCATCGGTCAGGTTCTGGATGCCACCCTTGATCTTACCGGCGTCTTCGGTTTCGAGAGTTTCCTCCAGAGCCTTGATCGCCAGTTCGATCACTTCCACGGTGGATCCGTCGACCTTATCGCCATGATCTTCCAGCGACTTCTTGGTGCCGTGGATCAGGCTTTCGGCCTGGTTCTTGGCTTCAACCAGTTCCTTGCGCTCGGCGTCGGCTTCGGCGTTCGCCTCGGCATCTTTGACCATTTGCTCAATGTCATCATCCGACAATCCACCGGAGGCCTGGATGGTGATCGCCTGCTCTTTGCCTGTGCCTTTGTCCTTGGCGCCGACGGTCACGATGCCGTTGGCATCGATGTCGAAGGTCACCTCGATCTGGGGCAGGCCGCGCGGTGCGGGCGGGATCTCTTCGAGATTGAACTGGCCAAGCATCTTGTTGTCAGACGCCATCTCGCGTTCGCCCTGGAACACGCGGAGTGTCACGGCATTCTGGTTGTCTTCCGCGGTGGAGAAGATCTGCGACTTCTTCGTCGGGATCGTCGTGTTGCGGTCGATCAGGCGGGTGAACACGCCACCCAGTGTCTCAATGCCGAGCGACAGGGGTGTGACGTCGAGAAGGACCACGTCCTTGACGTCACCCTGCAGAACACCGGCCTGAATGGCGGCGCCCATGGCAACAACCTCATCGGGGTTCACACCTTTGTTCGGCTCTTTGCCGAAGAACTTGGACACCTCTTCCATGACACGGGGCATCCGGGTCATACCACCGACGAGGACAACCTCATCAATATCGCTGGTCGACAGACCGGCGTCCTTCAGGGCTTCTTTACAGGGCTTGATGGAGTTCTTGATCAGGTCGGAGACCAGCGATTCCAGCTTGGCACGCGTCAGCTTCATGACCATGTGCAGCGGCTGGCCGCCATTCGGATCCATCGAGATGAACGGCTGGTTGATCTCGGTCTGCTGGCTGGACGAGAGTTCGATCTTGGCCTTCTCAGCGGCCTCTTTCAGACGCTGCAGTGCCATCTTGTCCTTGGTCAGGTCGACGCCGTTTTCCTTTTTGAACTCGTCAGCAAGGTAGCTGACAATCCGCATGTCGAAGTCCTCACCACCCAGGAAGGTGTCGCCATTGGTCGACTTAACTTCGAACAGGCCATCGTCGATTTCGAGGATGGTAATATCAAAGGTACCACCACCAAGGTCATAGACCGCGATCGTCTTGGTCTCTTTCTTGTCGAGGCCATAGGCAAGCGCGGCAGCGGTCGGTTCGTTGATGATCCGCAGAACTTCGAGGCCGGCGATCTTGCCAGCGTCCTTGGTTGCCTGACGCTGTGCGTCGTTGAAATATGCAGGCACGGTGATGACGGCTTGCGTCACGTCTTCGCCAAGATAGCTCTCGGCGGTTTCCTTCATTTTCTGGAGGATGAATGCGGAGATCTGGCTCGGCGAGTACTTCTCTCCACTGGCTTCCACCCATGCGTCACCGTTGCCGCCGTTGATAACTTCGAACGGCATGTTCTTTTTGTCTTTGGCGATATCGGCGTCGTCGAACCGACGCCCGATCAGGCGCTTGACGGCAAAAATAGTGTTGGAGGGGTTGGTAACAGCCTGCCGTTTTGCGGCTTGGCCGACCAGACGCTCGTCATCCGTGAAGGCGACGATCGAAGGGGTTGTGCGCGCACCCTCGGCGTTCTCAATAACGCGGGGTTGGGCGCCATCCATGATTGCAACGCAAGAGTTCGTTGTACCAAGGTCTATACCGATGACTTTTGCCATATGCTCGGGTCCTTTCATTGCGGCGATGTTGAGGAAAACAGGTCCGTTATGGCCCCTGCTCTCCGATCCCAGGTTGACCGGGGCGTACCCCGACCGGAGTTCGAGGGGTATATAAGGACCGGTATCAGGGCCTGCAAGGCGCTGGGTGACTGGAATCTCGCGTTTTTGTGAGAATCGCGATGAACAGGAGGAAAACGCGGGATGAGCAATATGCAGGCAGCGCCGAAACCGACCGTCGTGGTCCGAGGGTTCCGGATCTTTGAAGGGCTCTTGCAGCGTGACGTCCAAGAGGCGCTCGTGGCTGACTTGCGTGCCCTGACACGAGATGCGCCATTCTTCGCGCCGCAGACGCCTTATGGCAAGCCAATGTCCGTTCGAATGACTTCGGCGGGCGAGTTAGGTTGGTTTTCCGACAGGACGGGATACCGGTACACAAGTACCCATCCAAAAGGTCAGAGTTGGCCGGAGATCCCTGCGTCTGTTCTTGATATCTGGGATCACATCTCCGGAGTGACGCGATCCCCGCAAAGCTGCCTGGTCAATTTCTACGGTGAGAACGCGAAGATGGGCATGCATCAGGACAAGGACGAGAAGGATCTCACCTGGCCTGTCGTATCCGTGTCGCTGGGCGACGACGCGCTTTTTCGGATCGGCAATGAAACGCGTGGTGGAAAGACGGAGAGCATTTGGCTCAGGTCGGGAGATGTCGTGGTGATGGGTGGCGCGGCGCGACTGACCTATCATGGCATCGACCGGATCAGGTACGGATCATCGACACTTCTGCCAAAAGGCGGTCGGATCAATCTCACTTTGCGAGTGGTCGATTAGGATCGGGGTTACTTGCCCGCGCTCCAACTGAGCGAGGCATGCTTGCGCCCGTAGAACTCTCCCATGAGGCCAATCATCAAAAGGACGATTGCGACTTTGACGGGGTAGCCGATGGAGGTGTGCATGGGATTGTAGTTGATGAACGCAAATCCCCTGGCCTGATCAATGATGTGAAACAGCGGGTTCCAGTCGAACATGGCCAGCATGCTGGTGGAGAGTGTATTGGCAAGGAACATCTTCCCGGACGCAACCATATTGGCGCGTCGGTAAATTGTGCTCGCCAGACCCGAGAGCCCCGGCAGAAACGGTCGGATCGCCAGGAAAACCATACCGACAGCCGCGCCCGATCCCCAGGCCAGCAGGAACATTGCAACTGTACCCACAGGATCATGAATTTCGACGGGGCGCCACGCGACATGCACGATAAAGAGGACTGCCGCCGCCGACAGTGTCTGGATATACAGTGAGGCCAGAGCCCCGGACGCAATTGCGATCGCAGTGTTCATCGGCGCATGAAGCATCATCGCTGATGTCGGACCTTCTGCTCCAGCCACTGCGCCAACGGCTTTGATATGCGTCATGAAAAGAAAAATTCCGGACAATAGGTAGAGTATGAAATCTCCCCTTACCGCCATCGATCGCATTCCGAGCACCTCGATGAACACAAAGAAGACGGCTACCAGAATCATGGTCTGGAACATGTTGGAGATCAGGCCAACCAGCGCGTTTCGATGCGATTTGCGTGTACTTCGGACCGTTGCGACGTAAATCAGTTCCAGCAAGCCCAGGGCTGACCGGAAATTGGTTGTACGCTCTTCAGTCGAGAACATCGTGTGAAAGCCCGTAATCCACGAACGGTGTCCTGATCATTTGCGTCAGAAAACTTGCCGTTCCATTGGCTACGAAGCATAAGTGCAGAAGCAAAAACAATCAATGAATCTGCGGGAGGTGGGGTTTGGATCAGAAACGACTGGTCGAGGTATTTCGAAAACTGGCGCTGGAAGCCGGCGACATCATCATGGACATCTACAACGCCGATGATTTCGACATTCGGGTGAAGTCGGATGACAGCCCTGTCACCGATGCCGATGAGGCGGCTGATGCGCATATTCTTGCCGGGCTGACGTCTGCATTTCCAGACACGCTCGTTGTCACGGAAGAACACGCCGCCTCGCACAGTCAATCGGCCGAGCGTTTCATCATCGTAGACCCTCTCGACGGGACTAAGGAGTTCGTGAACCGTCGCGGGGAGTTCACGGTCAATATCGCCTATGTGGAAAACGGAGTCCCTGTACGCGGCGTTGTCTATGCTCCGGCGATCGGGCGTCTGTTCTACACGGATGAAGCGGGCCGCTCGGTAGAGGAGGTCGGCGCCTTCGACGTGGACGTTCAGGGCGCCATAAAACCGGTGTCTGTTTCCGAGCCCAACAATGATGATCTGGTTGTCGTGGCATCGAAGTCCCACCGGGATGCCGCCACGGACGCCTATATCGGCCAGTATCAAGTTGAGGACATGACAAGTGCCGGGTCTTCGCTAAAGTTCTGCCTTGTCGCGGCTGGTGAAGCTGATCTCTATCCGCGACTGGGGCGCACGATGGAATGGGACACAGCCGCTGGCGATGCGATTCTGCGTGGTGCGGGAGGGAAGATGGTCAGGTTCGATGATCTCAGTACCTTCAAATACGGGAAACCGGAGTATGAGAACTCTTTCTTCATTGCCTATGCCCCAGGTGTGGAATTGAAGGCACCGCTATGAGTACTGCCATTGTCATCCCGGCGCGATTTGCGTCTACCCGGTATCCCGGAAAACCCCTTGTTGAACTTAAGGGAGCAACAGGGGCCCGTCGCTCTTTGATCGAAAGATCCTGGCGAGCGGCGATGGATGTGAACGGGATTGATGCCGTCTTCGTGGCCACGGATGACGACCGGATCCGGGACGCTGCATCCGCCTTTGGGGCAGAAGTAGTAATGACATCTGCCAGTTGCGCCAATGGGACGGAGCGTTGCGCCGAAGCTGCACACGCGCTGGGCGATAGATTTGACGTGATCGTGAACCTGCAAGGTGATGCGCCACTCACGCCATCATGGTTTATCGAAGACCTCGTGGAAGGGCTGAAAGCCGATCCTGAAGCCGGTGTCGCAACACCGGTTCTGCGATGTGACGGGGTGGTTCTGAACAATCTTCTGGAGGATCGTCGCGCGGGTCGCGTCGGGGGCACGACTGCGGTGTTCGGGCGGGAGCGACAAGCGCTTTATTTTTCCAAGGAGGTCATTCCTTACACCTCTGAAACCTACAAGAATGACGAGGACACACCCGTATTCCAT
>JABDPP010000205.1 GCA_013042765.1 Litoreibacter sp. | reverse complement strand
CGAGAGCGACCTGCGCCCCACGGATGCAGAGATCCGCGACGCCCTGCCCGCCTTCACCGGCGACATCCTGCAGGTCCCGCCGAAGTTCTCCGCGGTGAAGATCGACGGGCAACGCGCCTACAAGCTGGCGCGCGACGGTGAGGACGTGGAGATTGCCGCGCGCCCGCTGTTCGTCGAAAGCCTCGAAATGGTCGCGCAGTCCGACGCCGATCACGTCACGCTGGAGATGGTCTGCGGCAAAGGCGGCTATGTGCGCGCAATCGCTCGCGATCTGGGCGACAGTCTTGGCTGTTACGGGCATGTACGCAAGCTGCGCCGGATCTGGTCCGGCCCGTTCGAGCTGGAAGATGCAATCGATTTCAAGCTGCTGGATGAGCTGGCCAAGACACCGGAACTCGATGATTACCTGCTGCCGCTGGAATCCGGCCTGACGGATCTGCCGGAACTGCCCACCACCGCCGAGGGCGCGGCACGGCTGCGCAACGGCAATCCCGGGCTGGTGATCAGCACGGAGGCGGAATACGGCGCGGAAGCCTGGGCCTCGCTGCAGGGACAGGCCGTGGCGGTAGGCCGTTACATGGCCGGCGAGCTGCATCCCTCCCGCGTTTTTCTGTCCCACTGAGCTGTAACATTATTTCGCGCGCTCACGCGCCCGTGTCCGGCCGCGACCGGATTGCGGGGCTATTTGTTACAGAAGCTCACGAAAACCGGAGCGACGTTGAGGGCTTCGTGAAAGGCCGGGCACGGCGCTGGCCGGATCGGTGCCGGGCGTCCTAATCAGGGGCAATCACAGCCTTTCCCTCGGCCTTCCCCGGAGACAAAAAATGACTCGCCAATTCTGGACCATCCTCACCGCCGGCGCTCTCGCCACCCTCGCGTTCGACCTGTTCGGCCAATCCCTCAGCCCGATGTTCGGCTATGCCAAGCTGGCCCCCGTGGGCCTTGCCAACGCTACGCTGAAAACGATCTTCGGATCGGTGCCGAAAGGTGCGGGCAGCGGGCTTCATATCCTCACGGGACTCCTGATCTACTCGCTGGGCTACGTGCTGGTTGCCCGTCCGATCCAGCAACGTCTTCTGCCCGCCCTGCCCTGGGTCGTGACCGCGGTGGTTTATGGTATCGGGCTGTGGATCTTCGCACTTTACGGCGTGGCGCATCTGATCGCCGGCAACAAGCCGTTCCTCGGTTGGAGCGGGATCACATGGGTCGCGCTTTGGGGACATATCCTCTACGCGCTGGTCGCCGTCTACGTGATCGAACGCGAGGCGCGCCAGCCAGCGGGCATCCCTGCCGCGGCCTGATACCAGCCCACCCCTTGCGGCTGGCGGCGCGCCCTGCGAAAACGCGGCATGATCACTCGCGATTTTCTCAAGGGCGACGCTGCCAGCACCGCGATTTACTCGCCCTGCGAGCGTTACCGCTACGCGCTCACGCGCATCTGGGATCCGGCGGGGCGCAAGATCAGCTTCGTGATGCTCAACCCCTCGACGGCGACCGAAGTGCAGAACGACCCCACGGTGGAGCGCTGCGAACGCCGCGCACGCACGCTGGGTTACGGCGCGTTCCGGGTCACCAACATCTTCGCATGGCGTGACACCGACCCGTTCCAGATGCGCAAAGCCGTAGATCCTGTCGGCCCCGAAAACGATGCGGCAATCTCAGAGGCCTGCAGCTGGGCCAACACGGTGGTCTGCGCCTGGGGCACCCATGGCGCCCACCGCGATCGCGGACCCGCGGTCGAGACGCTGATGCGCGCCACCGGACGGCGGCTCTATCACCTTGGCCTGTCAAAGGCGGGTCATCCGAAACACCCGCTCTACATCTCTTATGCCCAACAACCCATTCTCTGGACAACACCATGATCCCCGGATTCTCTGAACATCACATCGACGTCGGTGACATCTCGCTCTCGGTCCATCTGGGCGGCGAAGGCCCACCCCTGTTGCTGCTCCACGGCTTTCCGCAAAACCACATGTGCTGGGCGGGCATCGCACCGGAACTGGCGAAGAATTTCACCTGTATCGTGCCGGACCTGCGCGGCTATGGCGCAAGCGACGCGCCTCATGACGACGCAGAACACTCGGTCTACTCGAAACGGCAGATGGCCCATGATATCGCCGCGCTGCTAGACCATCTGGGGCATCAGTCGGCCCATGTGCTGGGGCATGACCGCGGTGCCCGTGTGGCCTATCGCTTCGCCCTCGACCACCCCGACCGGATCGCGCGACTCGGCATTATCGAGATTGTGCCCACAGCCGAGTTCTGGCGGGCCTGGGACGCGGAACTGGCCATGCGGGCCTATCACTGGACCTTCCTTGCACAGCCCGAACCCCTGCCCGAGCACATGATCGGAGCCGACCCCGCGGCTTACATGAACTGGACGCTGGCCAGCTGGACACGTACGAAATCCCTCGAACCATTTACGGATGACGCTCTGGACAGCTACCGCACACAGGCCGCCGATCCGGCAAGGATCCACGCGATGTGCGCCGATTACCGCGCTGGCGCCACCTTCGACCGCATCCTCGATGAGGCTGACCGCGCAGCGGGGCGCAAGATCACCGCACCGGTGAAACTGCTCTACGCGGATCGCGGCTTTCCAGCCAAGACCGGCGATCCGGCCGCGCTGTGGACCAGCTGGGCGAACGAGGTCACGGCACAATCCTGCGAGAGCGGCCATTTCGTGATGGAGGAGAACCCCGAGGCCACACTGGCCTGCTTCCTGCCTTTCTTCGCATCCGCCTAGAACACCCTGTTTTCTACTTGGCCGAAATATCCCCGCCGGAGGCAGACCGACGCTGTCCCGCTGCGGCACGCTCAAATCCTTGCACAGCCCGCGATTTTTGCTTTTCTTTCGCCCAAATCTCACCTATACGCGCGCATCTGCGCCTTCTTGGCCAGACCCCTCCATGGGCCTTGCTGGACGACATCCCGGCTCGTGCCATTCACATTCAACCTGAAAAGGAGACCCCGATGTCGATTACTGCCGAGGATAAAACACGCCTCATGAAAGAATACGCAACCAAGGAAGGCGACACTGGCTCGCCGGAAGTCCAGGTTGCCATCCTGACGTCGCGCATCACCACGCTGACCGAGCATTTCAAGACCCATAAGAAAGACAACCACGGTCGTCGCGGGCTCCTGAAGATGGTCGCCCAGCGCCGGAAACTGCTCGACTATCTCAAGGCGAAGGAAGAAGGCCGCTACACAGACCTTATCAAACGTCTGGGCATCCGCCGCTAAGACCGAAGATGCGCCCCTTTCGGGGCGCTTCTCATTTCAGCCTCCGCCGGGCCTGACGGGGGTGCAGACGATACAGGGCCGGGGGCATGCGGCCCCCACGCAATGCCCGGCTATGGGCACAAGGCCAGACGGGGATACGCCCCGCGCGGCCATTAAAGGAACGAAGATGTTTAACGT
>JABDPP010000201.1 GCA_013042765.1 Litoreibacter sp. | reverse complement strand
ACCCTGTGGAGCGCGCGGCGGCTGAGCCCGGCGGTTCTCAGTTTCCTGCTCACGGCGGAGATCATCTCCGGCGTGGGCTCGGCTGCCATTCTGCTCGACGAGCCGTTCGGCTTGCCGGAAATCACAGGTGCTTTGCTGATCGCTGCCGGAGCCACTCTGGAGGTCTTCGCCCCCACGCAGGTTCAGCGGCGGAGCTAATCGCGATCAGTCGTAGCTGCGCTGGTCGTCGATCACCAAGCCGTCATTGGGTAGGGTTCCGGGGGCCACGACCTCCACCTTACCGCGCAGTTTCAGCACGTCGGCCACGCTTTGGTCGTAAGCCGCAGGGTCGCCGCCCTCGGCCTCGATCCGGACGGTCATGGCATCCATCTCGCCGTCGCGGGTGGCGATGACACGGGCGCGGGAAATCTCGGGGTGGCGGTCCACAAGGGCCGCGACCTGTTCGGGGCGCACGAACATGCCCTTGATCTTGGTGGTTTGGTCGGCGCGGCCCATCCAGCCCTTGATGCGCATGTTGGTGCGTCCGCAGGGGCTTTGACCTTCGAGCACCGCGCTCATGTCGCCAGTGGCAAAACGGATCAGCGGATAATCGGGGTTCAGCGTGGTCACAAGCACCTCGCCCACCTCTCCCGGCGCCACGGGATTGCCGGTTCCCGGCGTGACGATCTCCACGATCACGCCCTCATCGACGATCATCCCCTCCATCGCGTCGCTTTCATAAGCGATATTTCCGAGATCCGCGGTGCCGTAGCACTGGGTGCAGGAAATGCCGCGATCGGCATAGGCCTGACGCAGGCTCGGAAAGAGCGCGCCGCCGGAGACCGCCGCCTTGGTGATCGAAAGGGCGAGGCCCATTTCATCGGCCTTCTCGAGAATGATGTTCAGGTAATCTGGCGTGCCCGCATAGCCCGTCACGCCCACATCGCAGGCCGCCTGCGCCTGCAGTTCGGTTTGTCCGATGCCTGCGGGCAGCACTTTCGCGCCCACGGCCCGGGCTCCGTTCTCGAACATCATACCCGCAGGTGTCAGGTGATAGCTGAAGCAGTTCTGCACGATATCGTCCGGCCCGAAGCTCGCGGCATGCAGGAACCGGCCCAGACGCCACCAGTCATGGCTCACGCGTCCCGGCTCATAGAGGGGACCCGGCGACTGGAACACGTGGTCGAAGTCCGGCCCGACATAACCGCCGAAGGGCGGGCTGGCCTTCTGGCGCGCGCCCAGTTCGGATTTGCGCAGAACGGGAAGTTGCGTCAGCGCCTCCGGCGACGTGATCGCGTTGGCGTCGATCTCTCCCAGATCGAAACCCGGAAGCGCCTGTGCGCGGGCGATCTGTTCGGGGAGCGCGCGGGCAAGGTCCGCGCTCCGCGCGTCGGCACTGCGGGTTTCAAGCGCGTCGTAATAGGCCAAATCTCTCTCCCCCGTTCAATGAAATGAGCGCCGGGTCAGCTCAGCCAGCGCTTGCGGCGGCGGTAGGAGCGCACGTCGCGGAAGCTCTTGCGGCCCTCCTCGGACATGCCGAGGTAGAATTCCTTCACATCCGGGTTCTCACGCAGCTCGGCGGCGGGGCCGTCCATCACCACGCGACCGGATTCAAGGATATAGCCGTAATGGGCGAAGCGCAGCGCCACGTTGGTGTTCTGCTCGGCCAGAAGGAAGCTCACGCCTTCCTTCTCGTTGAGGCTTTTGACAATGCCGAAGATCTCTTCGACAAGCTGCGGGGCGAGACCCATGCTGGGCTCATCGAGCAGGATCGTCTCCGGTCGGCTCATCAGGGCACGACCGATCGCTGTCATCTGCTGCTCACCGCCCGAGGTGTATCCGGCCTGCGATTTGCGGCGCTCCCTGAGGCGGGGGAAATAGGTGTAGACCATGTCTAGATCGGCCTCGACATTGCCCTTGCCGTCGCGGCGCGTGTAGGCGCCGGTCATCAGGTTTTCCTCGACGGTCAGGTGTTCGAAACAGTGACGGCCTTCCATCACCTGGATCACGCCGCGCTTGACCATCGCGGCCGGATCAAGGCCGGCGACCTGCTCACCACGGTAGCTGATCGTGCCCTTGGTGACCTCGCCGCGCTCGGAATGCAGCAGGTTCGAGACCGCCTTGAGCGTCGTCGTCTTGCCCGCACCATTGCCGCCCAGAAGCGCGGTAATCCCGCCTTGCGCGACCTTCAGGCTGACGCCTTTCAGCACGAGGATCACGTGGTTGTAGATCACCTCGATATTGTTCACTTCCAGAAGTGTTTCCGTCTTTCCGGAATCCAGCATCTCGACACTCCGTCACGGTTGGCACGCCCGAAATCCGGGGGCTGACCAGTCATTTGTTTACTGCAGGAATTCTGCGCCCCGCCGGCAGCCCGGAGACCGCCGGCGAGAAGTTTCTAGATTACGAACAACTTGGTGTGATGTTGTTCTCGGCGGCGAAAGCGGACGAGTCCTCCTCAACCAGCGGGTTGATTACGGCTTTGTCGCTTTCGATCATGTCCGTGATCAGGCTCCACTTCTTGGTGGAGGCATCCCACTGCTGGACCATACCGAGGCCAGGGCCACCGTGATTCTCACAGCTGACCGAGAAGGCCGGGCCGAAATTCGGCAGGCCCAGTTCGGCCATCCGTGCTTCGGTGATGTTCAGCGCTTCCATGCCGTCGCGCATCATCGCAGGGGTGATGTCGCCCGTGCCGTGGATCTCCTGCGCGGTGCGGGCAGCTTCGGCAGCCAGCATCGCGGCATACATGCCACGCGAATAGAGCACCGTGCCAACCTGATCGCCAGCACCGGCGGCCTTGCCGGCATCGATCACGTATTTCTGCATGTCGGCATAGATCGGGTAGTCCGATCCGGTGCCGTGCATCGCCAGCGACTTGTAGCCATTGGCGCCGTCACCAGCGGGCAGCACGTCGTTCTCAGAGCCGGACCACCAGACGCCGATGAACTTGTCCATCGGGAAACGGATGTTGGACGCTTCCTGAATGGCAACCTGGTTCATCACGCCCCAGCCCCACATCAGAACGTAGTCAGGACGCTGCTGGCGGATCTGCAGCCACTGCGACTTCTGCTCCTGGCCGGGGTGATCCACGGCGATCGGCAGGAAGTCGTAGCCGTGCTTCTTGGACAGCTCCTCGAGCGTGCGGATCGGCTCCTTGCCATAGGCGGAGTTGTGATAGACCAGTGCGATCTTCTTGCCGCTCAGGTCGCCGCCTTCCTGGTCCATGATGTGCTTGACCGCAATCGACGCCCCGTCCCAGTAGTTCGCGGGGTAGTTGAAGATGTTGGAGAACACCGCACCGTTCTTGGCGGATGTCCGGCCATAGCCCATCGAGTGGATCGGGATACCGTCCGCGGTTGCTTTCGGGATCAGCTGGTAGGTGATGCCGGTGGACAGCGGCTGATACACCAGAGCGCCTTCGCCCTTGGTGGCCTCGTAGCACTCGACACCTTTCTCGGTGTTGTAGCCGGTCTCGCATTCGATGACCTTGACGGGCACACCGCCGATGCCGCCGTCGCGCTCATTGAGGAGCGTGAAATAATCCTCGTAGCCATCAGCGAACGGAATGCCGTTGGCTGCATAGGGCCCGGTGCGGTAGCTCAGTGACGGGAATACGAGGTCCGCCATCACGGGGCTTGCCGCCATCACGGCGCCCAGCGCCAGTGTTGTCAGTTTCAGTTTCATCGGTTTGTGTCCTCCCTTTGGGTCTTTTTATCCGATTTTCTCAGTCAGCCGGGGTTGTCCCCGATCCTTTGGCTTGTCTTGGGCCGCCACGTTAATGCGGGAACGGCCAGAGTCTCAGCTTTTCCTTTGCCACGCGCCAGAGCTGCGCCAAGCCATGCGGTTCCAGTATAAGGAACATCACGATCAGCCCGCCCGAGACGATGAAGTTGAGATGTTGCGCCAGATCGGTCGGCCAGCCAAGCCCTCCGACGAACACGTTTTTCAGAAACACCGGCAAGAGCACCATAAAGGCGGCGCCCGCGAAGGATCCGAAGATCGAGCCCAGCCCGCCGATGATGATCATGAAGAGCACGAGGAACGACTTCTCGATCCCGAAGGCCTCGCCCACCTCGACCGCGCCGAGATAGACACTGAAGAAGAGCGCCCCGGCCACACCGATGAAGAACGAGCTGACCGCAAAGGCCGTCAGCTTGGCGCGCAACGGGTTCACTCCGATGATCTCGGCCGCGATATCCATGTCGCGGATCGCCATCCATTTGCGCCCCACGGTGCCGCGCGTCAGATTGCGTGCGATAATCGCGCAGAAGGTCACGAAGACAAGGCATATGAGGTATTTCGCCCAGGCGTCGGTGTTGGGGCCGGTCACGATGATCCCGAAGACCGTGCGCTCCGGCGCGTTGATCTGACCGGAGGCCGAGTAGTTGTAGAACCACGGCACCTTGTTGAAGAGCCATACGAGGAAGAACTGCGCGGCCAGCGTGGCCACGGCGAGGTAGAACCCCTTGATCCTGAGCGACGGCAGGCCGAATAGCACCCCCACGCCGGCGGTAATGCCGCCGGCCAGCAACACGTGCAGCACGATCGAGACATCCGGGAAGGCGGTCATCAGCTTGTAGCAGGCATACGCCCCCACAGCCATGAACCCGCCGGTGCCAAGGCTCACCTGCCCGCAATAGCCGGTCAGGATGTTTAGCCCGATCGCCGCGATTGCGTAGATCAGGAACGGCACGAAGACCGCGTTGGCCCAGTAGTCGTTGATCAGGAAGGGGATGACCCCGAAGGCCACCGCCAGCACGGCGTAGTAGCGATACCGGTCGAACCGGATCGGGAAGGTCTGGTTGTCTTCGACATAAGTGGTGCTGAAATCACCTGCTTCACGGTAAAACATGCGCTACACCCTCTCGATAATCTTTTCGCCGAACAGGCCCTGCGGCCGGAAGACGAGGAACAAAAGCGCCAGCACGTAGGCGAACCAGTTCTCGGTCGCACCGCCGACCATCGGGCCGATCAGGAACTCGAAGAGCTTCTCGCCCACGCCGATGATCAAACCCCCGACAATGGCGCCCGGGATCGATGTGAACCCGCCCAGCATCAGGACCGGCAGCGCCTTCAGGGCAATCAGCGACAGCGAGAACTGCACCCCCGACTTCGCGCCCCACATGATGCCCGCCACCAGCGCCACGAAGCCCGCGATGGACCAGACCAGCACCCAGATGAAGCTCAGCGAGATCCCCACCGACAGCGCCGCCTGATGGTCGTCGGCCACCGCGCGCAGAGCGCGGCCCTGCTTGGTATACTGCGAGAAGCCCACCAGTGCTGCGACCAGAATGACCGCCACAATTGTCGCCACGATATCGAGATTGTCGATGAAGAACCCGTAGCCGAAGGCCTCATAGGTGACCCGGTCGATGGTGTCGTTGATGCCCTGCGGGAGACCCACATCGAGCTTCTTGATATCGGCGCCCCACATCAGGTCGCCCATCCCTTCGAGGAAATAGGCCAGACCGATCGTCGCCATGAACAGGATGATCGGCTCCTGTCCCACCAGATGGCGAAAGATGAAATGCTGCACGGCCCAGGCCATCAGGATCATCACCACCACGGTCAGCAGGATCGCCATCATCGAATGCACCTCCCACC
>JABDPP010000192.1 GCA_013042765.1 Litoreibacter sp. | reverse complement strand
AAATACCGTGCTTGACTGCACCGGCCTGACCGCTGAGGCCCCCACCTTTCACAGTCGCACTGACATCGAATTGATCTTCGACGCCGGCAACCGTGAACGGCTGGCGCAGGATCATCTGCAGAACAGGGCGCGCGAAGTAAACCGGCATGTCCTTGCCGTTGACCACGACCTTACCAGAACCGGGCTTGATCCAGACACGGGCAACCGCGTCCTTCCGCTTGCCAGTGGCATAGGACCGGCCAAGCTCGTCGCGGACGGGTTCGCGGGCTATAGAAGCAGCGACAACTTCTGCCGGTGCCTCCGTCGTGACAACCTCGTTCAGGTCGTCGAGGGATTTGATTTCATCAGACATCGTTAAGCGCTCCGCGTGTTTTTCGGGTTCTTGGATGCGACATCCAGAACTTCGGGGGATTGCGCCTCATGCGGGTGCTCGGCACCGGCATAAACGCGAAGGTTGGTCATTTGCTGGCGCGACAGTGGCCCGCCGGGCAGCATGCGCTTGACGGCCTGCATGACAACGCGCTCAGGATGGGCCCCTTCCAGGATCTCCTGGTTGGTGCGCGACTTGATTCCGCCGGGGTGGCCGGTGTGCCAGTAGTTCGGCTTCTCACGCTTGTTGCCCGTCAGCTGGATCTTCTCGGCGTTCACGATGATAACGTTGTCGCCCATATCCATATGCGGAGTGAAGGAGGCTTTGTGCTTGCCGCGCAAGCGCATCGCGACGATCGAGGCAAGACGGCCCAGAACAACGCCCTCAGCGTCGATCAGGATCCATTTCTTGTCGATCTCCGCGGGTTTTGCGGTGTAGGTTTTCATGACATTTCCCTAAATCGTAAGGTCCATGGGGGAATTCCCCTTGGGATGGACGCTTTTTAAGGGTTTCCGCGGCCTCGTCAACTGCCACCAATCGTTTTTAATCAATTGAAAACAATAGTTTGTGATTTAGGTATTATTTTACCCCACAGAAATTGGCGCATCCGGTGGAATTGAATAGGTCAAGGACGCACGCGCCACGGGCTTGTCCGGCACCTTTTCGGAGAACAGGCGCCCCTCAGTTACCGCCAGCGACCGGCCAAGCTTCAAGAGCTCCATCCGGCACAACAACCGGCCCGGCGCGGGTTTGCGCATGAAATCCATAGAAATATTCGTGGTCACTGCCAGCGCCACCGGCCCGAGCATCGACAGCACCGCGAAGTAAGCACAGACATCGGCGAGTGCAAACATCGACGGACCCGACACCGTGCCACCCGGACGCAGATGCTTGTCGGCAGCAGACAGTGCCATCGTAATGTCAAAGGGCTTGAGCTCTACGAACTCGAAATCCTGAGCCACCTGCGGGAAATCGCGCGCCAGAAAGGCCTTCAACTCCGCCTCTGTCATTTTCAATTCCATGCATTCCCCTCACCCGAGACACCGGCTAATGTTCACGCGAAACGGAGGACCTGACAAGATGAATGACGAGATCCTGATCCGCGAAGACGCAGCGTCAATTGCGCGTCTTACCATGAACACACCTGGCAAGCTGAACGCCTTGTCCAATGACATGCTGGCGGCGCTTCAAGGCGCGTTCGACGAGATTGCGGAAGATCAGTCGATAAAGGCTGTTGTCCTGTCAGGCGCGGGCAAAGCGTTTTGTGCCGGTCACGACCTCAAGGAGATGACGGCGGCGCGGCAAAGCGAGGATGGTGGCAAGACGGCCTTCAAGGACCTGTTCGAGCGCTGTGCCACGATGATGATGAGCATCCAGAAAATGCCGCAGCCGGTCATCGCGCAAGTCCATGGCATCGCAACGGCCGCAGGCTGTCAGCTTGTCGCCTCCTGCGATCTGGCCGTTGCCGCCGAAGGCACGCGCTTTGGTGTGAACGGGGTCAATATCGGGCTCTTCTGCTCAACCCCCATGGTTGCTCTCAGCCGCAACATTCCCCGCAAACAGGCTTTCGAAATGCTCACGACCGGCGAGTTCATCGACGCGGCCCGCGCCCGCGAACTTGGCCTGATCAACCGCGTTGCCACGCCCGAGACCCTCGCGCAGGAAACCGACGCGCTGGCCGCCGTTATGGCCGCCAAGCTGGGCGTTGCGGTGAAGATCGGCAAACAGGCCTTCTACGAGCAAATCCAGATGCCGGTCTCCGAGGCCTACAATTATGCAGGTGATGTCATGGTCCAGAACATGATCTTCCGCGACACCGAAGAAGGTATCAGCGCGTTCCTCGAAAAACGCCCGCCCAACTGGTCCGAGTAGCTTTCATTTTTCTATAAATATCCGATGGCGCAGCTCTGAAGGCTCTGCCCGTCGCGGATCGTGGCGCGCCGTCAGCCGCCCAGGATCTTCTTCACGTAATTGCGGGTTTCCCGGTAAGGCGGAACACCGTCATATTTCTCAACCGCCCCCGGACCCGCATTGTAAGCCGCCAGCGCCAGGCGCCAGCTTCCGAACTTGCGATACATGCGCGACAGGTAGCGTGCCCCGCCGTCGAGGTTCTGGTTGGGATCGCGCGGGTTGACCCCAAGCTGGCGCGCCGTAGCGGGCATCAGTTGGGCCAGACCAATGGCCCCCTTGCGCGACCGCGCGTTCGGGTTCCAGCCGCTTTCCTGCTGTACGAGCCGCAAGAACAGGTCCTCCGGTACGCCATGTTTGCGCGCCATGGCCTTCGCCCTGGACAGGTAAACGCCACGGTAGGAGCCGCCATAGGCCGGGATCGTACTGAAGCTTCTGGAGCCGAGCGCCTGCGCTTCCTGCCGGGCCGCCCGATATTGCGAGGACAATCGCCCATCCAGCAGCCGTGCCTGAGATTGAAAGATTGCAGATCTTGAGCTGGTCGACCCAGATGACACCAGCCCTTCAGAAAAGACCGGAGCACTCATGAAACTGGATGAAAGAGCAACGGCAACCGCTCCGAATAGACCGCGGCAACTCAAACTCGCAAAACGCCCCACACGCAAACTCAACACCCAAACCCCCAAAGATCAGACCAGCGCACTATAAAGCGAAAGCCCTGCCGCGACCAGATCCGATGCACATCCGCGGATCTTGAGCGTTTTTACTCCTCATTGAGCTTTCGACCTTATAGACCCGGTTGTGCTGTTGTAGGGTCAGTGAAAGACAGGATTCGAGTAAGATTCGGGGGAGCAGCCACATGGCAGGATCAGTCAACAAAGTCATTCTCATCGGCAATCTGGGGCGCGACCCGGAAGTGCGCACATTCCAAAACGGCGGCAAGGTCTGCAATTTGCGGATCGCCACCTCCGAGAATTGGAAAGACCGCAACACCGGCGAGCGGCGCGAACGAACTGAATGGCACTCTGTCGCGATTTTCAACGAAAACCTTGCGCGCCTTGCAGAGCAATATCTGCGCAAGGGCTCGAAAGTTTATATTGAGGGCAAGCTGGAAACCCGGAAATGGCAGGACCAGTCTGGTCAGGACCGCTATTCAACCGAAGTGGTGTTGCGCCCTTATGCCGGTGAAATGACGTTCCTCGATAGCCGTGACGGCGGCGGTGGTGCGCCTATTGGTGTGGGTGACAGCGGCGGCGGTTTTGGCGGCGGCGAATACGACAGCGGTCCTTCGGGTGGCGGCCAGTCGCGCCCGCCCAGCGATATCGACGACGAAATCCCATTCTGAGCAAGGCTTGCTATTGAAATGACAAGGCGGCACCACGCGTGCCGCCTTTTTCTTTGTGGACTCGTCCGATATCGCTCCGCTCCGCCGTTCGACGATAAGACATCTGTGATGACGCAAGCACGGAATTCCCTTAGCGTGGAGTGAGATCATCTTTCGCCCGGAGCAACGACATCTGCTCGCGCGGACCAGATGAGATCCACATGCTTGCGCGAAACGCACTCGAAGCGATAGGATACACCCCGCTGATCAGGTTGAGAGCATTTGAGCCAGCGGGTGGGGCCGAGGTTACGATCCCATGGGGCGAGAAATCGCGACCGATATGGACGGCGCAATTGACGCGCTGATCGCTGCTGTGTGAACCGGTGCGGCCCTGATGGGCACACCTGACGGATTGCTGGCATCAGGTATGATCCAGCCATTATCGCCCTTGAACCGCTGCAGGCTCCACTCCTGACCACGGAAAGGGCGGCCCACACCGGATCGAGGGGATCGCCGTCGGTTTTGAGCCGCCGTTTCTCCACCGTGCACGCCTTCAGGATATCCGAGTTATCGATCCGGAAAACGCATCGTCACCTTTGGATGTGATAACGGGGCAAAATATCTAGGGGGCCACATTTATCAGTAATCCGCGTTCGCGATCTCTACTGACACGACACCGGCCTGAACCGATAACCAACAAAGCTGGGACTTAGCCTCGCGCCGCCAGCCCCTCAGTCAGAGCGCTGCTCACGACATCGAGATCAACATCGGAGGTCACGAAGGCCTCACCGATACCACGTGCCATAATGAAATTGATGCGCCCGTCGACAACTTTCTTATCTTGTCCCATCAGCGCGATCAGAGCGTCGGCGTCGGGCAGATCGCCAGGAATATCGGCCAGATCTGTCTTCATACCCATATCTTTAAGATGCGCGCGCACCCGGCTTGGATCTTCCTGTGCACAAAGCCCAAGCCGCGCGGAGACCTCGAATGCCAGGGCGCACCCGATTGCCACCCCTTCCCCATGCAGGAGACGGTCCGAATACCCTGTCGCCGCTTCCAGGGCATGACAGAAGGTGTGCCCAAGGTTCAAAAGGGCACGATCGCCCTGCTCGGTCTCGTCGCGGGCCACGATATCGGCCTTCATCTGGCAAGAACGCCGCACCGCCTCGATCCGCTTCGCCACATCGCCCCCGGCCAATGCCGGTCCCTCACGCTCCAGCCAACTGAAAAAACCTTCGTCGCCGAGCAGGCCGTATTTAACCACCTCACCATAGCCCGCGAGGAAATCACGCGGCGTCAGCGTGCCCAGCACGCCCACATCGGCCAGCACAAGGCTCGGTTGGTGAAACGCGCCGATCAGGTTCTTGCCATGGACCGAGTTGATCCCGGTCTTGCCACCAACCGAGCTGTCAACCTGCGCCAGCAAGGAGGTTGGGATCTGCACGAAACGCACGCCCCGTCGCAGAACCGCAGCGGCGAAGCCCACCAGATCACCGATCACACCTCCGCCAAAGGCGACAACGACATCCGAACGCTCGATCTTTTGCTCCAGCAGCCAGTCGACGGTGCGCGAAAACTCCGTCCAGCCCTTGGTGGTCTCTCCCGATGGCAGGATGAGTGATACCATCTCGATCCCGGTCGCCGCGAGGCCAGACCGCAGCGCCTCAAGGTGCAATGCGGCCACGTTCTCATCCGTGACAACCGCGACCCGCGGCCGCTTTAGAGACGGGGCAATCAATTCACCGGACCGGGCCAGAAGCCCCTCCCCGATTACGATGTCATAGGATCGAGCACCCAGCTCGACACGCAATTGTTCCATCACTGCCCCCCTTCGACAACATGGCCCGCGGATTTGAGCGTTTCGTAGACTGATTGTGCCATCTGCTCGATCGAGTAATCCGCATGCGCCTCCACCGCGAGCTCAGCCTTGGCATAGATCGGATTCCGCTCCCCGGCGATCTCCTTGAGAGTCTCGTAAGGGTTATCGGTACGCAGCAAGGGCCGCGTTGTCTTATGGCGGACGCGCGACCAGAGCAGGTCGAGATCTGCCTTTAGCCAGACAGAAACGGCCCTGTCTGCGATGAGTTCGCGGTTTTCCGGCGACAAGAACGCGCCGCCACCTGTTGACAGAACGGCCGGCTTGCCGTCCAGCAAACGGGCCAGAACTTCGGTCTCGCGCTTTCGGAAGAACGGCTCGCCATCACGCTCGAAAATTTCGGCAATGCTCATGTTCGCGGCAGTCACGATAGCATCATCCGAATCAAGAAAATCGACCCCCAGCATGCGTGCCAATGCGCCGCCGACAGCCGTCTTGCCCGAGCCCATCATCCCCACCAGCACCACAGGCTGCGTCAAAACTCCGGCATTGGCTGGCATGGTGTCGCTCAAATCCACGTATCATTGCTTGAGAGGGGTGATCTCTTTAAACTGGCAATATATGAATGTCTCAAAGCGTGCAAAGCGCAATTAAGAAAGTGGGGCAAGGGCAGATGTTGAGACTGTTAAAGGTACTTTTTTTTCTGGGTGTCATCGGGGCGATCGGGCTGACGGCTTTCGCGTTTCTCGGCGATCTTCAACCGAACCGGGTCGAGGTCAACGAACCGGTCGAGCTGGATGCGAACTGATTTCGCAAAATGGATGCACGTCTGTGTGCTGACAGTTCTTGCCAGCGCGATGCCGGCAGGGCTTGTCGCACAATCGGCACCCGACCCTTCGCCACAGACGGCTGCGCCCCTTCCAAACGGATCTGAGCCCGTCGCAGAGCCTCCATTTTCCGCAATAGAATGGCTTTCGGACATCTTTGTCGTCCCGATTACCGGGCCTGAGGATGTCTCCTCGGACGCCGGCCGCCCGCGTTCGGCGATTCCCGAAGACATTACAACCAGTCCGATCGGGCAGGTCAAAGCCGATGCCGTTGGCCTGTTGCCAGCAAGCGTAACAGGGTTGCCGCGTAATTTCTGGGGACCGACGGGAAGCAGCAAGCTCGTCAGGATGATCGGGGCGCAAAGGATCGACATGCCCCCGCCGCTCAATATGTTGCTGCGGCGGCTCCTGCTGGCAGAGCTTGATCCACCGATTGACAGCAGCCCGGAGGCTCGGCTTTTTTTGGCCCGGATCGACAAGCTTCTTGCTATGGGTGCGCTTGACCCGGCCCTTGCTCTGATTGAGCGTGCCGGCCCCAACACCCCGGCTTTGTTTCGGCGTTGGTTTGATATCCGGCTTCTCAGCGGGCGTGAAG
>JABDPP010000190.1 GCA_013042765.1 Litoreibacter sp. | reverse complement strand
GAGCTACCCGGCCTCGGTTGGTGACGCCGACACGGTTATGATGGCCGCGATCGAAGCGGGAGCCGAAGACGTCGAGAGCAGTGAGGATGGTCATATCATCTATTGCGCGGATACTGATCTGAACACGGTTTCCACCGCGCTTGAGGCGGATCTGGGCGAGTCTGAATCGACCAAGCTGATCTGGAAGCCGACCACGACGACCGAGCTAGACCTCGATGGCATGCAGAAGCTGATGAAGCTGATCGACGCGCTGGAGGATGACGACGACATCCAGACCGTTACGGCGAATTTCGAAGCCTCCGACGCGGTTATGGAACAGCTTTGAACGGCGGTTTCGGGGCACGGGATCGCCCGGTTCTGATTGCACTGTCATGCGGATGGGACGCGCAATCCGAGCTCGGTGCGCGGGTTTTTGACTCCGTTTTCGCCTCCGGCGGGGATATTTTTCGCCAGAAGAAACCATGACCGGTGCGGCGCTTGGGGCCGGGTTCGCTCTCGGGTTGTCGCTGATCCTTGCGATCGGCGCGCAAAACGCGTTTGTGCTGCGACAGGGCCTTCGGCGCGAGCACGTTTTCCTTGTGTGTCTGACCTGCGCGGTCTCGGATGCGACGCTTATTGCTGTGGGCGTGGGTGGGTTCGGGCTCTTGAGCGATAAGGCGCCCTGGCTGGGGGAGGTCATGCGTTACGGCGGTGCGGCCTTCCTTCTGGTCTACGGGGTACTGGCCTTTCGTGCGGCATGGAGAGGGGCGGAGGCGCTGGGCGCCGGACAGGGACAGGCTGGAGGTTGGCGTTCGGCGTTCTTCACCTGTCTGATGCTGACCTGGCTCAATCCGCATGTCTACCTGGACACGGTGGTGCTCCTGGGCTCGATTGCCGCGCAGTATGATGGTGCGCGCCTGGTCTTCGGGATCGGTGCGGTTTGCGCGTCTTTCGTGTTTTTCTTTTCGCTGGGCTATGGCGCACGGCTTCTGGCCCCGGTCTTCGCCCGCCCCGTGGCCTGGCGGTTTCTCGACGTGTTCGTCGGCTGCGTGATGTGGGCGATCGCACTCAGTCTCTTGACGGGCGATCCCCAGCACGCAAATTGACCGTGCAGCATTCTTTCTGGGACGGGGCATGAACGAGCAGCAGGCAAGACCTCTGGCCGGCGTGGTCTGGATGCTGGTCACGGGTTTGAATTTCGTAGCCGTCACCGCGATCGTCAAACATGTGGGAGACGGGCTTCCCTCGGCGCAGGCCGCCTTCTTACGCTACGCGCTGGGGCTTGTGTTCCTGTTGCCGGTTCTGGGCCGGATGCGGGCCGAGCCGCTCGGGGCGCGGCGGGTGAAGCTGTTTGGCCTGCGCGGCCTGGTTCATACCGGCGGCGTGGCGCTGTGGTTTTTCGCGATGACACAGATCTCCATCAGCGAGGTGACCGCGATGAACTACCTGGCGCCGGTCTATGTGACGATCGGGGCCGCGCTGTTCTTGGGCGAACGGCTTGCGGCGCGTCGGATCGCAGCGGTTTGCGTGGCGCTTGTGGGCGCGATGGTCATCCTGCGGCCCGGGTTTCGGGAAATCTCGCCGGGCCATCTCGCGATGCTGGGCACCGCGGTGCTGTTTGCAGGCTCCTACCTGATTGCCAAGTTGCTCTCGACGGAAGTGGCTCCCTCGGTCGTGGTGGGCTGGCTGTCGATCACGGTGACCATTGGCCTTGCTCCGCTTGCGGCGCTGGTTTGGGTGACGCCTACGATGGAACAGTTGGGTTGGCTCTTTCTCGTGGCGGTTTTCGCGACGGCGGGACATTACACGATGACGCTGGCCTTTCGGGCAGCGCCGGTGGCCGTGACCCAGCCGGTGACCTTCCTGCAACTGGTCTGGGCGGTGCTTTTGGGCTGGCTTGTGTTCGACGAGGGCGTGGATGTCTGGGTTATGCTGGGCGGAGCCATCATTCTGGGGGCTGTCAGCTTCATCACCTGGCGCGAGGCGATGCTGAAACGCGCGCAGATCACACCGCCTGATCCGGCGACGAAGACCTGATCCTTTCGTCCCATAAGCATGTGCAGGATGTTTTTTATTGACTGACCAGTCAATAAAAATAATCTGCCCGAGGAAACCGGGGAGTCGCACGTGCCAAAAGTCGGAATGGAGCCCATTCGCCGCGCAGCGTTGGTCGAGGCGGCAATCGCCGAGATCGGAGCAGCCGGATCGCTGGATGTCACGGTAGGCGCGATCTCGCGGCGTGCCGGGATGTCATCGGCGCTGGCGCATCACTATTTTGGCGGAAAGGACCAGATCTTTCTCGCTGCAATGCGCCATATCCTGACGGTTTTCGGCGCCGATGTGCGCATGCGTCTTGGTCAGGCTGAGACGCCCCGCGGCCGGCTTGAAGCGGTTGTTGCGGCCAGTTTCGCGCCGGAGAACTTCCAGCCCCAGGTCATCAGCGCCTGGCTCAGTTTCTACGTTCAGGCCCAGACCAATGACGCGGCGTTGCGGCTGTTGCGCATCTACCAGCGCCGGCTGCACTCAAACCTTCTTGCGGGGCTCAGGCCTCTCTGTGGGCCACGCGCCGACCAGATCGCTTCGGACGCTGCGGCCCTGATCGACGGGCTCTATATCCGCGCTGCACTCGACCCGACGCAGGATCTGGCCACAGCCCCCGAGACCGTAATGACCTATCTCGATCTGCAGGTGACCCAGCCATGACGCGCCCCAATATTCTCATCTTCATGGTCGACCAGTTGAACGGCACGCTCTTTCCCGATGGCCCGGCGGACTGGCTGCACGCGCCAAACCTAAAAAATCTCGCCGCCCGCTCTGTGCGTTTTGCAAACAGCTACACCGCCTCGCCGCTCTGCGCGCCGGGCCGTGCCTCCTTCATGTCCGGCCAATTGCCGTCGCGCACCGGGGTTTATGACAACGCGGCCGAGTTTCGCTCCGATATCCCGACCTATGCCCACCACCTGCGCCGCGCGGGCTACCAGACCTGCTTATCAGGTAAGATGCATTTCGTTGGTCCCGACCAGCTCCATGGGTTTGAGGAACGGCTGACCACCGATATCTATCCCGCCGATTTCGGCTGGACGCCGGATTACCGCAAACCCGGTGAGCGCATCGAGTGGTGGTATCACAATATGGGGTCCGTCACCGGCGCCGGTGTCGCCGAGATTTCCAACCAGATGGAATATGACGACGAGGTCGCCTACCACGCGACCCGGAAGGTCTATGATCTCGCCCGCGGCCACGATGCCCGGCCCTGGTGTCTGACGGTCAGCTTCACGCATCCCCACGACCCTTACGTGGCACGGCGCAAATACTGGGATCGCTATGCCGATTGCGACCACCTGCTGCCCGAGACAGGCGTGATCCCCTATGCCGAACAGGACGCCCATACCCAAAGGATTTTCGATGCCAATGACTGGCGCAGCTACGACATCACTGAAGAACAGGTCAAACGCGCGCGGCGCGCCTATTTCGCCAATATCTCTTATCTCGATGACAAGATCGGCGAGGTTATGGAGGCGCTGGAGGCAACCCGGCAGGAGGCCATCATCCTGTTTGTCTCGGACCATGGTGACATGTTGGGTGCGCGCGGGTTGTGGTTCAAGATGAGCTTTTACGAAGGGTCTTCGCGCGTGCCGCTGATGATCGCGGCCCCCGGCATGACGCCCGGGCTGATCGGGGCCCCGGTTTCCACGATCGACATCTGCCCGACGCTGTGTGATCTGGCGGGGGTCGACATGTCAGAGGTCGCACCCTGGACCGATGGTGAGAGCCTCGTCGCGCTGGGTCAGGGCGGCGATCGCGACACGCCCGTGGCGATGGAATACGCGGCCGAAGCCTCCTACGCCCCGCTCGTCTCGCTGCGGTATGGCAAGTGGAAATACAACCGCTGCGCGCTCGATCCAGACCAGCTTTTTGACCTTGAAGCCGACCCCCACGAGCTCAACAACCTTGCACAGGCCCCCGCTCATCAGGGCACGCTCAACAGCCTGCGCGCAAAATCCGAGGCGCGCTGGGATCTGGATCGCTTCGATGCCGACGTCCGGGCCTCTCAAGCGCGCCGCTGGGTCGTCTACGAGGCGCTGCGGCAGGGCGGCTACTACCCATGGGATTTCCAGCCGCTGCAACAGGCATCCGAACGCTACATGCGCAACCACATGAACCTCGACACACTCGAAGAAAGCCAACGCTTCCCGCGGGGCGAATAGGCTTTCATTTCTTCAAAAATATCCTCGCCGAAGGCAAAATTTATGACACATACCGCCCAACCCACCGCCAGCCATTTCATCAACGGCGCTTATGTTGAAGACACGGCCGGGAGTGAAATCGCCTGCATTTACCCCGCCAGCGGCGCAGTGGTGGCCCGGCTGCATTCCGCCACGCCGCCGCTTGTCGAGGCCGCTCTTGCAGCGGCGAAGGCGGCCCAGCCGGTCTGGGCCGCGATGAGCGGAACCGAACGCGGTCGCATCCTGCGCCGTGCCTCCGACATGATCCGGGAGCGCAATGAAGACCTGAGCCGGCTTGAGACCCTCGACACCGGCAAGCCGCTTCAGGAAACGCTTGTGGCCGATGCCACCTCTGCCGCCGACGCGCTGGAATATTTCGGCGGACTGGCGGGCAGCCTGACGGGCGAGCATATCCCTCTGGGCGGGGCAGGCGGCGACTGGGCCTATACCGTGCGGGAACCGCTCGGGGTTTGCGTCGGTATCGGGGCGTGGAACTACCCCACGCAAATCGCCTGTTGGAAGGGGGCGCCGGCACTGGCCTGCGGCAACACGATGGTCTTCAAACCGTCCGAGACCACGCCGCTTTGCGCGCTAAAAATCGCCGAGATCCTGCATGAAGCGGGCGCGCCGGCCGGCGTCTTCAACGTCGTTCAGGGCTACGGCGATGTGGGCGCGACATTGGTGGCCGACGACCGGGTCGCCAAGGTCTCCCTGACCGGGTCGGTCCCCACAGGGCGCAAGGTCTATGCCGCCGCTGCCGAGGGCATGAAACACGTCACGATGGAGCTGGGCGGCAAGTCGCCCCTGATCATCTTTGATGATGCCGATCTTGAGGACGCGGTTGGCGGCGCGGTCCTCGGCAATTTCTACTCTTCGGGGCAGGTCTGCTCGAACGGCACGCGTGTCTTCGTGCAGAGCGGCATCCGCGAGGCCTTCCTGACCCGCCTGACTGAGCGGCTCAAGACAGTTGTCATGGGAGACCCTCTGGAAGAGGCAACGAATTTCGGTCCGATGGTCAGCGAGGCCCAGATGAACATCGTGCTGGGCTATATCGACAAAGGTCTCGAAGAGGGCGCCAGACTGGTCACCGGCGGAAGACGCGCGGACCTCGAGGGCTTTTTCATCGAACCCACGGTTTTTGCCGATGTGACGGACACGATGACGATCGCCCGGGAAGAGATCTTCGGCCCTGTCCTCTCGGTTTTCGAGTTCGCAGATGAGGGCGAGGCGGTCGCCCGCGCCAATGACACGTCTTTCGGTCTGTCAGCGGGCGTTTTCACTCGTGATCTGACACGTGCGCATCGTGTGATCGGCCAGCTCGAGGCTGGGTCCTGCTGGATCAATACTTACAATCTGGCCCCTGTGGAGGCGCCATTTGGGGGCTCAAAGCTCTCCGGCGTGGGGCGCGAGAACTCGAAAGAAGCGATCTACCATTACAGCCAGGTCAAGTCCGTCTATGTTGGTATGGGGCCCGTCGATGCTCCGTTCTGACCTTCC
>JABDPP010000185.1 GCA_013042765.1 Litoreibacter sp. | reverse complement strand
GTGGCGCAGTTCCTTTTCGTCAACGGACGACCGGTGCGCGACAAGCTGCTCGTCGGTGCGCTGCG
This sequence comes from Litoreibacter sp., assembly GCA_013042765.1. GTDB lineage: Bacteria > Pseudomonadota > Alphaproteobacteria > Rhodobacterales > Rhodobacteraceae > Litoreibacter. The sequence continues at coordinate 9,282 of JABDPP010000185.1, read as the reverse complement.
CGGGGCCTATTCCGATTTTCTCAGCCGCGACCGGCACCCCGCTTGCGCGCTGTTTCTCGAATGCGGCCCGACGCTGGTCGACGTGAACGTTCACCCCGCCAAGGCCGAGGTCCGCTTCCGCGATCCGGGGATGGCGCGAGGGCTGATTGTCTCCGCTCTCCGCCATGCCCTTGCCGAAGCCGGGCACCGTGCCTCGACCACGGTGGCAGGCGCCACACTCGGGGCCTTCCGGCCTGAACCCACTGGTCCGCGCAGCTACCAGATGGATCCTGCCTCACGCGGCCCGGCCCCGATCCCATCACAAGCTGTACTCAGCGCCGCCCATGCTGCTCAGGCCCCGCTGCAAAGCCCCGGCTTTGCTGAAACGGCAGTGGAGTTTTCCCCCGTCGCGGCCCGGGTCGAGCCGGTGATCGAACAGAGAGAGGAAGACCTCGCCACGCCGCTGGGTGCGGCCCGCGCGCAGGTCCATGAGAACTATATCATCGCGCAGACCGCAGACGGTATGGTGATTGTCGACCAGCACGCCGCCCACGAGCGTCTTGTCTATGAAAAGCTGAAGCGCCAGATGGCGGAGAACGGCGTCGCAGCACAAGCGCTCCTGATCCCCGAGATCGTTGAGCTTTCCGAAGGCGATGCCGCGCGCCTGCTGGAACAGGCCGACACGCTGGCGAGGCTGGGCCTTGTGCTCGAACCTTTCGGGGCAGGCGCCGTTGCGGTGCGGGAAACCCCCGCGATCCTCGGCGAAGTGGATGCCGGCGCGATGGTGCGCGACATCCTCGATGAGCTCGATGACCTCGGCCAGACCCGGATGGTGGCCGACAAGATCGAAGCGGTGCTCAGCCGTGTGGCCTGCCACGGCTCGATCCGCTCGGGTCGGCGTATGCAGGCCGACGAGATGAACGCGCTCTTGCGGGAGATGGAAGCCACGCCCCATTCCGGCCAGTGCAACCATGGCCGCCCCACCTACGTGGAACTCAAGCTTGCTGATATCGAAAGGCTGTTCGGACGCACATGATCGAGATTGCTGGACAGAGTTTCAATTTGGGCGACCCGCTCGTGATCCTGGCGCTTGTCGGGGCCGGGATCCTCGCGCTGGTGCTGGTGCTTCTGGTGCTCGCTGTGCGCGCCTCGGGCCGCTCCGCCCGCGCCGCCGAGCCTCTGATGCAGCAGATCTCTCAACTCAGCCAGACGGTTCAGGGCCTCGGACAGGGGCAGGCGCAACTGACCGGTGGTCTCGAGTCGGTCTCGAAATCCCAGACCATGACGATCCAGACAATGGAGGTGCGCCTGGCCGAGGTGCAGCGCCAGATGGCCGATCGTCTGCATGAGAACGCGGTGAAGTCCGCGCGCTCGCTCTCCGATCTGCAGGAACGGATGAACGACACCCTTCATGGCTCCAGTGAAAAGACCACCAAATCCCTGACCCAGCTGCAGGAGCGGCTGGCCACGATCGACAAGGCCCAGACCAATATCGAGAAGCTGTCCGGCGACGTGCTCAGCCTTCAGGACATCCTGTCCAACAAGCAGACCCGCGGCGCTTTCGGGGAAATCCAGCTCAACGATATCGTCTCCAAGGCGCTGCCAGCCGACAGCTACACGTTCCAGGCGACACTTTCGAACGGCAAGCGGGCCGATTGCCTGATCCACCTGCCCAACCCGCCGGGCCCGATCGTGATCGACGCGAAATTCCCGCTTGAGGCCTACGAGGCATTGGTCGCCGCCGACACCAAAGAGGCGACGATGCGGGCGCTGACTAACCTTAAGACGGCTGTGCGGGCCCATATCAAGGCCATCTCGGAACGCTACCTGATCGACGGGGAAACCGCGGATGGCGCGCTCATGTTCCTGCCGTCGGAGGCGGTCTATGCCGAACTGCACGCCCGCCTGCCCGAAGTGGTGCGCGAAGGTTTCGCGGCGCGGGTCTGGATTGTCTCGCCCACCACCTGCATGGCGACGCTCAACACGATGCGTGCGATCCTCAAGGACGCCCGCATGCGCGAACAGGCCGGGGCGATCCGCCGCGAGCTGGGACTTTTGTCGAAGGATGTGGACCGGCTCGGCACGCGCGTCGACAATCTCGACCGGCATTTCGGACAGGCGGCGCGCGATGTGGAGGAGATCAAGATTTCAGCCGACAAGGCGGGCAAACGCGCCCGCAAGCTGGACAATTTCGATTTCGAGGAAATTGCGCCGGAAGACGAAAGCAATATCGTCCCGCTCGGCAAAAGCTGAGGCCCGCGCGGGGCGGGCCTCAAATCAGTATCAGATTTTCAGGAAGGGCTGCGCGATACGCTGCAGCAGGCCGTTGAATTTCAGCGGCGCATCCGTGGCCGCGAGGCAGATGCAATCCACGCCCTCTTCGGCAACGGGTGTGTGTTCCAGATCTTCGGTCGCGATCTCCACGTCGCCGGGGCCGAACCGGTCGAACTCGTCGCGGAACGCGCCCTGCAGGACGATGGTCATCTCGGTGCCATGATGGCCGTGATCGGGAACGGCCGTGCCGGCCGGAATATGCAGCAATCGAACAGAGGCGCTGCGAGATGTCTTCAGGATCGCCTGGCGCACGCCCATGCCGACCGGACGCCATTTCACCGCGTCCAGATCGCCGCCGATGTAATTCTGTAGCGCCACAGGCAAGGTTGACGCGGATTCAGGAGCCTCGATCGGAGCGCTTTTTTCAGCCTCTTCGTCTCCGGAACCGGCCTCGATCCGTTCCAGGGTAGCATCGAAATCCACCGCGGGCATGTTGCCATCCATTAGGTCGTCGCTGCTTTCCAGCAAGGTGCCGCCGATCGCATCGAACGCACCAAGGCGCGCCCGGCATTCATCGCACATTGAGATATGCGTTGCGACCACGAGGCTGAAGGCCTCGGGCAGTGTACCGGCAGCGTATCCAAGCAGGATCTTGTCGGTCAGATGATGTTTGATCTCGTTCATTCCACTCACTTCATAACGTGGCGCAAGCGTTCCAGCGCCAAACGAATCCTAGATTTAATTGTCCCCAAGGGAAGGCCTGTCTGCTCAGCAATTTCACTATGTGACAAATCACCGAAATAGGCCTTCTGGATCAGTACCCTCTGCTTCTCCGGCAGCTCGGCCATCGCCTCGGCCAACCGGTTGTTTTCCTGTTGCAGTTCCATCACGTCGGCCGCATCCGGCTCGGGCGCTGGACCCCATGTCAATTCATCCGGCTCGGGCCGGCGCTCCTTGCGGAGCATGTCTATCCGCCGGTTCCGCGCGATCGTGAAGATCCATGTCGCCACGCTGGCGCGGCTTGGATCAAACAGATGCGCTTTGCGCCAGAGGGTTGCCATCACATCCTGTGCGCATTCCTCGGCCATTCCGGCATCGGCCCCTGACTTGATCAGGAACGCCTTAACTCTCGGTGCAAAGTGCTGAAACAATTCCGCAAAAGCCGCCTGGTCCTGGGACTGGCGAATCCGTGCAACAATTTCGACCCAATGCGTATCGGTATTCACGTCGGCCGGCACTTTCCTGCGCTGAAATCCCTTGCGTTTGCCCTCTGGCTGAACCCCGTGGGGTGCCAGACCAGGCATTGCATCAGGTTTTTCATTCAGCAGAGCACCAGTCAACATAAACCGTCTACGCGCCGGAAATGCATTTGGATCAAATAATTCTCTTTAATCCGACTGGCGCTGCTGCGCGTATTGCTTTCGAACTATGCAAAATCACCCCGGAGAAACGAATGCCCTTTGAGACCCTGGCCGCCGCGCCAAAGAAAATTGCCGTGATCGGCGCCGGAATATCAGGCATGGGGGCTGCGCATCTTCTGTCGAAATCAAACCGGGTCGTCCTGTTCGAGGCAGAGCCGCGTCTGGGCGGGCATGCGCGCACGGTCGTTGCGGGCAAACGCGGGGACCAGCCAGTCGACACCGGCTTCATCGTTTATAACGAGGCCAACTACCCCCACGTAACAGCGCTCTTCAAGGAGCTCGACGTGCCGGTGACCGAAAGCAACATGAGCTTCGGCGCCTCGATCGATGGCGGTGCGCTGGAATATGGCCTGGCCAGCATCGACGCAGTCTTCGCACAGCGCCGCAACATAGGTCGTCCAAGATTCCTGCGCATGCTGCGCGATATCGCGAAATTCAACGCCCAGGCAGACGTGGTGGCCCGCGACCCCAACATCTCGATCGCGAGTTTCCTCGACGATCTTGGCACCGGCTCTTGGTTCCGTGACCATTACCTGCTGCCGCTGACCGGCGCGATCTGGTCGACCCCGGTGGAGCGCATGATGGATTTCCCGGCGCAGGCCCTGATCCGCTTCATGAAAAACCACGCCCTTCTGAACTACTCGGGCCAGCACCAGTGGTACACGGTGCAGGGCGGCTCGATCGAATATGTCAAACGGCTCGAGACCCGGTTGATCTCCCAGGGGGTCGAACTGCGCCTCGGTCAGCCGATCAAATCGGTCACCCGGTGCGACGGCAAGGTGCAGCTCACGCCGAAAGGCGGGCTGAGCGAGCAGTTCGACGAAGTGGTCTTCGCCACTCATTCCGATGACAGCCTGTCGCTGCTGGCCGATGCCTCCGCGTCGGAGCAGAACGCGCTGGGTGCTGTCCGTTACCAGCCCAACGAGGCCGTGCTTCACGCCGATACCGACATGATGCCGCGCCGGCGCAAGGTCTGGTCCAGCTGGGTCTATTGCGAGGCTCCGGGCAAGGACAGCGACAAGATCGACCTCACCTACTGGATGAATTCGCTGCAGCCGATTCCCCATGACGACCCGATGTTCGTCACGCTGAACTCCACCCGTCCGATCCGTGAAGAGCTGATCTACGACACCGCCACCTTCCGCCACCCGGTCTTCGATCTTGGTGCCCTGAACGCGCAGACTGCGATCCGCGCCATGAACGGCACCAACCATACGTGGTTCTGCGGCGCATGGATGAAGAACGGCTTCCACGAGGATGGCTATTCCAGCGCGGTCGACGTGGTCGAAGGGATCGAAGGCCTTGCAGGAGTTCCGGCAGCCGCATGACCGTCGTCGAACATATCGCGGGGGAGACCTTCCACGGTCGCAAGGGCGCAATTGAAAATGCGTTCCGCTACGGCGTGGACTACGTGCTTCTGGATGCCGAGGAGCCGGTGCGCACACCGGCGCTTTTCTCGCGCAACCGGCGCAACCTCACCGCGTTGTTCGACAGTGACCACGGCGGCGCGCCGAAGGAAGGCCGCGGCGCGCCCTGGGTGCGCGAGGTGCTGGCCGCGCACGGCCTTGGCGATTTGGTCGACCGGATCGAGCTTCTGGCCCAGCCGCGGGTTCTGGGTCATGTGTTCAACCCTGTCAGCTTCTGGTTGTGCTACGACGCCGAGGGCGGGCTGCGTGCCGTGATCCCGGAGGTTTCCAACACGTTCGGGGACCGTCATTCCTACCTCTGTGCGCATGAAGATCACCGCGCGATCCTGCCCACTGACACGCTGAATGCGCGCAAGATCTTCTTCGTGTCGCCGTTCCAGCCGGTCGAGGGCGGCTACACCTTCCGCTTCGACATCAACGCCGAGCGGATCGGCATCTGGATCGACTATTCCGCCGGCAATAACGGGCTTCTGGCCACGCTGACCGGCAAGCGCAAACCGATGAGCAACCTGTCGATCCTGCGCGCCTGCCTGCGACGGCCACTGGGCTCGCGCCGGGTGCTGGGCCTGATCCACTGGCAGGCCCTGAAACTCTGGCTCAAAGGCGCCAAGTATAACGGCCGGCCAACGCCCCCTTCTCAGGAGGTGTCGCGGTGATGTCCGCAACCGCCCCCAACGTTGCCGCATCCGGCATGCGCGAAAGGCTCGGCTCCTATTCGCTCTTCGCGGCTGTGCTCTCGGGTGCAGGGCTGCCGATTTATATCTACGCGCCGAAATTCTATGCCGATACCTACGGGATCAGCCTCGCCACGCTGGCGGCGGTCCTGTTTGGACTGCGGCTCTTTGATGTGGTGCAGGACCCGGCACTGGGCTGGATCAGCGAACGGCTCGGCGCGCTGCGTGGGCTGGCCGTGACCGTGGGCGGCTTGGTGCTCGCGGCCTCGATGCTGGCGCTGTTCGCGGTGGAGCCTCCGATCGCGCCGATCTGGTGGTTCGGCCTGTCGATCACCGGGCTCTTCACCGCCTTCAGTTTCCTGACAATCAACTTCTACGCGCAAGGCGTCTCCAAGGGCAGTGGCCTGCGGGGCGGGCATACGCGTCTGGCTGCTTGGCGCGAAACCGGTGCGCTTCTGGGGGTCTGCGTCGCGGCTGTCACACCGACCCTTCTGGCAGGCATCGTCGATCGGCCGTTTGCGGCTTTCGCAGGCGGGTTTGCCGGTGTCAGCCTGATCGCCGTGGCCCTGATGGCGCCGGAATGGACCGGCCCGGTCAACCGCACGCCCAGCGGCATCCGCGAGATCCTGCGCGACCGCATCGCGCGCCGCCTCCTGATCCTCGCGCTGGTGAATGCAACACCGCTCGCGGTCTCCTCGACACTGTTCCTGTTCTTCGTGGAAAGCGGGCTCGGGGCAGTGGGCTGGGAAGGTCCGCTTCTGGTCCTCTTCTTCCTCTCGGCCGCCGGTTCGGCGCCGGTCTGGGCAAGGCTGGCCGCGCGTTATGGCGAGAAAAACACCCTGATTGCAGCAATGGTCCTGGCCATTGTCTCCTTCGGCTTCGTGCTGCCATTGGGCGCGGGCGACATCTGGTTCTTCGCGGTGATCTGCGTGGCGTCGGGTGCGACAATTGGGGCCGACCTGACTTTGCTTCCTGCCCTGTTCGCGGCCCGAATGGCCGCTATCTCGCCTACCGGTGGGCAGGGCTTCGGCCTCTGGGCCCTCGTCTCGAAATTCACGCTGGCCTTTGCGGCCGCCATTCTTCTACCGACCCTCGATTACGTCGGATTCGTCTCCGGTGCCGCGGACAATTCCGCCGAGGCCCTGACGACGCTGACGATACTTTACGCGCTGGTTCCCTGCGCACTGAAACTGGTCGCGATTGCCCTTCTGGCCGCGACCCCGCTTAAGGAGTGAAGGCCATGGAAATGATTGCCTACACGTCGCTCGGACTACTGATCGCCCTGTCGCTGATGTGGCTGCGCACCCGGAAGCTGTCCTTCCTGGGGCAGAGCCCGGAGGATTACGCCACCGCTGCCGGCCCGCAGTTCGATCTGCGCGAACACCTGCGCGGCCCACTCCTGTGCGAAGGCATGGTCTATGGGCCCACCGGGCGCGTCACCTCGCGCTTTGTGGCTGACATGGATGTGAGCTGGAACGGCAATGTCGGCACCATGAAGGAGACCTTCCGTTACGACAGCGGCGAGACGCAGGACCGCGAGTGGACCCTCAAGCTGGGAAATGACGGCTCGATCGAGGCCGAGGCCCCTGACGTGATCGGCGTGGGTACAGGCATGCAAAGGGGCCCGACCGTGCAACTGAACTACCGCATCAAGCTGCCCGAACACTCGGGCGGCCATGAGCTCGATACCGTCGACTGGATGTATCTGGTCGAGAACGGCACCATCATGAACCGCAGCCAGTTCCGCAAATACGGGATCAAGGTGGCCGAACTGGTCGCGACCATGCGCAAGAAGGAAGCTGCATGATCCCTGTCTCCGGCAAACGTTACTGGCTGGTTGGCGCCTCCGAAGGCTTGGGCCGCGCGGTCGCGCAAAAGCTGAGCGCCGCTGGCGCGGAGGTGATCGTCTCCGCCCGCAGTGAAGAGCGCCTGAAGGCGCTCTGTGACGAGTTGCCGGGGCCATCCTCCTACGTGACGCTCGATGTCTCCGACAGCGCCGATGTCACCCGTGCCGCCGCCGAGGTGGGCGAGATTGACGGCATGGTCTACCTTGCTGGGCTCTACTGGCCGATGAAATCGCAGGACTGGGATGCGGATCAGGCCGAGCAGATGGTCGACGTGAATTTCAACGGGGCCCTGCGGGTCGTGGGCGCGGTGTTGCCGCAGATGATGGAACGTGACGCGGGCCATATCGTGCTGACCGGCAGCCTGTCGGGCTTTCGTGGCCTGCCCGGCGCAATCGGCTACGGCGCCAGCAAGGCTGGTGTCATGTATCTGGGCGAGAGCATGTATGCCGACCTGAAACACACCGGCGTCAACGTGCAGGTCATCAATCCGGGTTTCATCCGGACCCGCCTGACCGACAAGAACGACTTCGCGATGCCCTTCATCATGGACCCGGAACCGGCCGCGGACATCTTCGTGACCCATATGCGCTCCGGCAAGTTCAAGAAGAGCTTCCCGACGCTCTTCAGCCTGTTTTTCCGGGGCAGCCAGTTTCTGCCCGACTGGCTCTACTACCGTGTATTTTCCTGACCGTTTGATCCAAGTCATGTGATAATCTGCCCGAAAGGCGCATTCCTGATGCGGGAAGAGCGTCAAAGGAGGCGGACCATATGCTTGAGATTTCAGTGCCGAAAATTGCGCAGGTGATCCTGTTCGCCCATGAGTTCGACCGCGCCGAGAACGAGATGCGGGCCTTCATCGAAGGGCTGAACGAGGACGAGCAGGCGAGCCTTGTCGCTGTCATGTGGATCGGCCGGGAGAGTTTCGGCGCCAATGAGCTTGAGGAAGCGCTGGCCACCGCCCGTTCTGAGGCGACGACCCCCACAGCGGATTACCTGCTGGGCACGCCGCATCTGGGCGACCACCTCGAAGCCGGGCTCAACGCCTTGGGGATCTCAGCGACCGACGCCGAAGAGGATCTCCTCTGACACCATGCTGCGCTAGCGCAGGTGATCCACGATCTGGACATGCTGTGCCATACGGTTGACGCTCTCCAGCCACGGCCCCAGAAGCTGCGGGTCATGGGGCGCGGTTGACACGCCCACCATCACCGCCCGCTCCAGCACCGCTTCGACCGCCAGCGCCACAGTTTCCGACACCAGCCGCGCCATCGCTGTGCCACGCGCATCGCCCCATGCATCAAGCGTGTAGGTCTTGTGATAGACCGGCTTGCCGTCGAGCTCCGCCTTGAGTTCCACGCATAGGATCACTCGGTCGGGCTCGTCTTCGTCATAGGCATGATCGGCCCAGAACTGGTCCGACATCTCCTTGAGCCGCGCGTCGCCCTCGGCGCCTTCCAGCGTCTCAATCTCGGCGAACACATCGGCCCAGGCCTCCTGCCAGCCGTTCAGCCGCAGCGTGCCGCGCACGAATTCCTTGATCCGCCAGCCTTCCCCGAAATGGTAGTCGTCCATGAAGGGCAAGCTGTCGCGGTTCGGATAGACCTCGAAGGTTTCTGGCTGGGGCAGGGGCGCGGTGTAACTGCTGATCGCATCCCACGGG
>JABDPP010000184.1 GCA_013042765.1 Litoreibacter sp. | reverse complement strand
CGAGCAGAGCCACGTTCCTGCGCAGGTGCTCTGTTCAACGGCAGAGCGCGCGAAGTGGTCCTGCGCGCTGGCGGTCGAAGAAATGTCGCCGCGGCCAGAAGCGAGCTTCGAAAGCGGGCTCTATCATGCCGGCCCCGACACGATCCTACGCCTGATCCAGCAGGCGCCTCCTGGCGATCTGATGGTGGTTGGGCATAACCCCGGTTTCGCGGAGTTTGCGGCCATGATCGCGGCCGAACGTCCCCGTCACGTGAAGTTCCGTCAGTTCCCGACAGCCGCCACGCTGGTCGTCGAAGTGGACGTTGATGACTGGAGCGATCTCAGCTTTGGGTCCGCAAAACTGGTAGATTTCGTGGTACCAAAGGATCTGGATCCAGCCTGACCCCGAGACGCATGAAAAAAGGCCCCGCTAAAGTGCGAGGCCTTTGTTGTGTTCGACGAAGCGCGCCTGAAATCAGTGACCGAGGATCTGGCTGAGAAACAGCTTGGTCCGCTCCGATTTCGGGTTGTTGAAGAACTCTTCCGGCTCGTTCTGTTCGACGATCTGGCCCTGATCCATGAAGATCACGCGGTTCGCCACCTGACGGGCAAAGCCCATCTCGTGGGTCACGCAGAGCATGGTCATGCCCTCTTCTGCGAGCTCGATCATTGTGTCGAGCACTTCCTTGATCATCTCGGGGTCAAGGGCCGATGTCGGTTCGTCGAAAAGCATGATACGCGGGCGCATGCACAGCGAGCGCGCAATCGCCACACGCTGCTGCTGACCACCAGAAAGCTGGCCAGGATACTTGTCGGCCTGCTCCGGGATCTTGACCTTCTCGAGGAAATGCATCGCGGTTTCCTCGGCCTCTTTGCGCGCGATCTTGCGGACCCAGATCGGGGCCAGCGTGCAGTTCTCGAGGATCGTGAGATGCGGGAACAGGTTAAAGTGCTGGAAGCACATGCCCACCTCGGACCGGATCTTATCGATGTTCTTTAGGTCAGAGGTCAGCTCGATCCCGTCCACGACAATCTGGCCAGCCTGATGTTCTTCAAGCCGGTTGATACAGCGGATCAGCGTCGACTTACCCGAACCAGACGGCCCGGCGATGACGATCCTTTCGCCCCGCTGCACGGTCAGGTCGATATCGCGCAGCACGTGGAAGGTGCCATACCACTTGTTCATATTGGTGATCTGGATCGCGACTTCTTCGCTCACCTGCATCTTGGAGCGGTCGATTTCACGGTCTAGTGCGAGTTCAGACATGGGTGAAATTCCTTCTTAATGAGACGTCTTGAGCTTGCGCTCGAGATACATGGAATAGCGAGACATCGAGAAACAGAAGACGAAGAACATCAGGGCGATAAAGCCGTAGATCTCCCACACGATCCCGTTCCATGCCGCGTCCGCGCGGATGGCATTCGACAGACCCAGCGGGTCCAAAAGGCCGATGATCGACACAAGAGTGGTGTCTTTGAAAACCCCGATGAAGGTCGACACGATGCCGGGGATCGAGATCTTCAGCGCCTGCGGCATGATCACCAGACGCTGCGCCTTCCAGTAATCAAGACCCAAAGCATCCGCCGCCTCGTACTGGCCCGTCGGAAGGGCCGCGAGACCGCCACGCACGACCTCCGCCATGTAGGCAGCGGCGAACAGCGTCACCATGATCATGACCCGCAGAATGATGTCGAAATTCGTACCCGGCGGCATGAAGATGTTGAGAAGGGTCGAGGCCACGAAGAGAAGTGTAATCAGCGGCACGCCGCGAATGAACTCGATGAACCCAACGCAGAGCGCCTTCACGATCAACAGATCAGACTGCCGACCCAGCGCAAGCACGATGCCCAGAGGCAAGGAACACAAGATCGCCGTTACACCGATCGTGATCGACAGCATGAAGCCACCGAAGGCCCGGCTTTCCACAGCCTGAATGCCAATTGGCAGTATGCTGCTCAGAGCACCGGCAACAGGACCCGCAAGGAACAACCACCACAGGACCGGGACCAAAGCGGCGGCTATCACGCCGGCGAGCGAGCCCGCCGCAGCCGCGACCACCTTGTAGGCGTAATAACCCAGAACGAAACCAGCCAGAGCGGCCAGAGGGTTCCAGATCGTGCCACCCCACAGAAGCCACGCCCCGAAAAACGGATAGAGTGGCGTGAAGATGAGCAGTTTGCGCGGCGCCGTGTCGAAGAGGACCGGGGCCAGCGCCACGCCCAACAACAGGAACGCAGCAATTGGACGCCAGTAGTACTCGGGCGGGTAGAAGCCGAACATCAGCTGCAACCACCGTTCGCTGATCACGCCCCAGCACGCACCGCCATGGCCGGAACCATTGATCTCACGGCACTCATTGAGGCTTTCAGCGCCCCATGTCGGGGACAACAGCCAAGGCAGCATCGCCGCGAGGATGTAGTAGATGAAGACCAGCGACAGAACCGTGAGTACTGAGTTCGAGATCCCGTTGAATAGGTTTTGGCGCGCCCAGCCAATGGCCCCGACCGTCGTGGCCGGAGGCGCCTGTTCGGGCAGCATTTCAGTGCGGACAAATCCAAGATCACTCATATTACCGCTCCACCAGTTTGACGCGATTGTTGTACCAGTTCATCACGGCCGAGATCGAAAGCGAGATCGCCAGATAGACCAGCATCCCCATAAGGACCGTTTCAAGCTCACGGCCCGTCTGATTCAGCGTAATGCCCATCAGGGTGCCGGTGATGTCCATGTAACCCACCGCAATCGCCAGCGACGAGTTCTTGGTCAGGTTCAGGTAGTTCGAAATCAGCGGCGGGATGATCACACGCAGCGCTTGCGGCAGAACCACGAGGCTCATGATGCGATTGGGCCGAAGCCCCAGCGCACCTGCTGCCTCCGTCTGCCCTTTTGAGATCGCCATGATCCCCGCTCGCACGATCTCCGCGATGAAGGCCGCTGTATAGAGTGACAGGGCCAGCCAGAGCGCGATCAGGGAGTTTCGTAAGTGTGTACCACCCTGGAAGTTGAAGCCCTTTAGGGCAGGGTAGCCGAGATGGAACCCGAGCGCAAAAAGCAGGATCGCGAGCGGAACCAAGACAAGCCCGAGGCGCAGATACCATGTGGTCGGGCGATCACCCGTGGCAGCCTGGATACGATCGGCGCGCTTGCGAACAACGGTCGAGCCCCAGATGCCGGCGCCCAGAACGATGAGGATTGCAATCAGATCAAGGCTGATCTCAAAGCTGTTTCCAAAAACCGGGATGTCCCCCAGACCGCGTGAGAACAGCGGTTCCGGGATATAAACCCCGCGGTTGGTCACCGCGACGCTTTCGCTGAACACCATGGAGGCCGTCGCATCATCGCCCCTGAAGGCGCGCGGCGCCGGGAGCGTTTCGATGAGAATGGCCATAACGAACACGATCCAGAGCAGGACCGGAACGTTTCTGAACATCTCGACATAAACGGTCATGATCCGCGATACGATCCAGTTGTTGGACAATCGCAGAACACCGATGATGACGCCAAGTACGGTCGCCGTGATACAGCCCAAAACAGCGACCACGAGGGTGTTGAGAAGACCGACAATTGCTGCCCGCCAGTGGCTAGACTGCGAATTATACTCGATCAAGCGCTGGTTGATGTCATAGCCAGCCGGCTCACCCAAGAAACCGAAGTCAATCGGTTTTCCAAGGTTTGCGAGGTTTGCTGCGGTATTGCTGATCAGCCAGCCGATCAGAAGCAGAAATCCGATCAGGGCGACAACCTGGATGGTCGCGGACCGATACCGGGTGTCGTAGATGAGCATAGAGAGCCGGAACGACTCCTTCGGAGGGTCGGTTAGCGTCGTCATTGGTGACTTTCCCCGTTTGGACCAAGTGCGTGTCGCGTGGCATGTCTTTGTTGCATGCCTTAGGCTTGGCGATCTTTTTTTCTCTTCTTGTCGTTTCTTAGCTTGATGCGAAAAGGGCGCGGAACATGTCCGCGCCCTTCGCTTTGGTTCTTAGCGGAACGGCGGTGAGTAGATCAGACCACCGTTTGTCCACTGAGCGTTCAGGCCGCGGGCCAGACCGATCGGTGTGTTTTCGCCAATGTTCTTCTCGAACAACTCGCCGTAGTTACCACCAGCAGCGATTGCGTTCTTGGCCCAGTCAGCGGACACACCCAGCATCTCGCCCAGGGAACCTTCGGTACCCAGCAGACGGTTGATTTCCGGGTTGTTGCCCGGAGCCGAGGACATGTCGCCGATATTGGCAGACGTCACACCAAGCTCTTCAGCCGTGACCAGCGCGTTCAGAGTCCAGCGAACGATGTCGCCCCACTCGTTGTCGCCGTGACGAACCAGCGGACCGAGCGGCTCTTTCGAGACAATCTCGGGCAGAAGGACGTGATCACCGGGGTTTTCGAACGTGGCACGTGTTGCGGCCAGACCCGAAGCGTCCGTGGTGTAAACGTCACATGCACCAGCAAGATACTGCTGCTGCGCTTCAGCGTTGGTTTCGATCGGAACCGGCTCGTAGCTGATGTTGTTGGAGCGGAAGTAGTCCGCCAGGTTCAGCTCGGTGGTGGTGCCGGTCTGGATGCAGACGGTTGCGCCGTCCAGCTCGGTTGCCGAGGACACGCCAAGCTCTTTTGGAACCATGAAGCCCTGACCGTCATAGTAGTTCACGCCAACGAAAGTGAACTTGAGGTCCACGTCGCGGGAGAATGTCCATGTGGTGTTACGAGCCAGCATGTCGATCTCGCCGGAAGCCAGCGCGGTGAAGCGTGTCTTGCCGGTGGTGGGAACGAACTCAACGGCGGCCGGGTCACCCAGAACAGCTGCAGCAACGGCACGGCAGACACCTACGTCAAAACCATCCCAGTTACCATTTGCGTCAGGTGCAGCAAAGCCGACAAGGCCAGTTGTCACACCGCAATTCAGCTTTCCGCGAGCCTTGACCTCGTCAAGCGTTGCTGCGGCTGCGCCGCCGGCGATTACACCGGCAACAGTCAGCGCACCAAGAAATACGGATTTTTTCATTTTTACCTCTTCCTGATCTTCGCCCGTTTGCGGGCGAATTTTTAAGGGCGCATTGGCCCAAAGCGATACCTAGAGAAACATTGTTCCCCCGATGGTTCTGAATAAGGCCAAATCGATACGGCAAGGTCAAGAAATTAAGATAAGGTTACCAAAGGTAAACCGGGTCGATTTCGATCATTTTTAAAGAGATTTTTGGAATTGTTGATCAATCCGGCGAAAAAACCCGGATTTGGACAGATTTCAGGCAGCTAAGCGAAAAAACTTATCCGCATGAAGGAACGCATCGCGCTTCATTAAGGCCTGTTCGGTTGCCTCTTCGTCTGCACCCCATTGTGATTCCTGCCAAAACTCATCGATTCGACTCAGGTCCCACAAGGCCGCGATCTCGGCGTAATCGCGAATGGCGGCCAACCCGATCACCAGCGAGCCGGACAACGAAACGAGATCGTGAAAGGCGGTCAGTTGGAACGGATCAAGCGCCGCGACCTCGTCGTGCAGTTTCTCGAGCGTGACAGCGGGTTGCGCGACATGCATGACCCCGCTTCTTGCGCTGAGAGACACGTCGAACCTCCTATTCGCCCAATCCAGAAGAGGGTTCCAGCCCTCCGCCTGTCGCTGGACAAGCCCTTGGGGGCTGTCGGCGCGGTAACACAGCAGATCGCTGTCACCATAGGCGGCGATCAGGGTCACAACCTCTTCGAATTGCGGTGTCACCTTGTCAATTGCGGCGTTGGCGGAGCGGGTTACAGGCATTGTGGAAGGATCAATCTTACCCTCCTGAGCGTCCCATTCCGAGACTATCGCCTGCGCCATCGCCTCGGTCGGCAACAGGAGCGCCGATTTCGCCGGGGTGCGTACGAGACGATCATCGAGATGCACCGCAAAGCCATCGTCCTCCGGCACAGCCTTGGCCTCGCTCCAGAAGCGTTTTGCCGCCCACTCGCTCATGTCTCAGCTCTCCCAGAGTCTTTCCAGCGCGACATCAAGCGCCTTGAAATCATCGATCATGTGATGGGCGATCGCGCCCAGCGCATCCGGGGCATGATACCCCCAGTTCACACCCACGGTGCCAAAGCCGGCGGAACGTCCCATCTCCAGATCGAAGCTGGTATCGCCGATCATCACGGCCCGCGCCGCCTCGGCACCGGTTTCGCGCAGGGTCGCTTCCAGCATCGACGGATGCGGCTTCGAGGGGTGATCATCCGCCACCTGCGTTGTGACAAAATAATGCCCCAGCCCATGTGCCTCCGTCATCTTGTCGAGGCCGCGACGGGATTTGCCGGTCGCCACGCCCAGCAGGATGTCATCACGCGCCGATAGCCTCTCCAGCGCTGCACGCGCTCCGGGGAAAAGCGGTGCTGTCTCTTCGACGGGTGAATTCATGCGCGTATGGGCAAACGAGGCTTTATAGCCCTCCACCAGTTCGTGGAGCTCCGCATCCCCAAGCCCGGGGCGAAGGCGATCCATCGCGACAGGGAGCGACAGCCCGATGATCGCGCGGATCTCATGCTCCTCGGGCACAGGCTCTCCCATCGCCTCGAACGCCTGCGACATGGCTCCCTTGATATGGGCCAAGCTGTCGATCAGCGTGCCATCCACGTCAAAAACGACCAGCTTCACGTCTGCCACTCCTCGTCCGCAT
>JABDPP010000111.1 GCA_013042765.1 Litoreibacter sp. | reverse complement strand
GCATACGGCATGTCGGGGCTCGCACCATAGACTGAAGACGTGGAGGCCATCAGCAGGTGTTTGCACGGTGTGGCGCGTACAGCCTCAAGGAGGTTATACGTCCCGATGAGGTTGGCATCCAGATAGGCGCGGGGGTTTTCGATCGACCAACGCACACCGGCCTGTGCTGCCAGATGGACGATGATATCGGGTTGCTCACTTTCGAGCAGCCCGTGCAAGAGACCGTCTTCCTCAAGCAGGCCCTCGACCGGCGAGAAGGTCGCAGATTGTGCCAGCATCTGGTGACGGCGCTGTTTGAGGCGGACATCGTAATAGTCAGTCATCCCGTCGAAGCCCGTGACCTGAAACCCGTCATCTAGGAGCCGTCTGCACAGGTGATAGCCGATGAAACCGGCTGATCCGGTCACGAATGCTTTGGGGGCCTGTTCTGACATTTCTGCCTCCCTTGCCTGCGTGGCTTCGGTTCTACGCCCAGGAGGCTGCCCCGGATCGCGCCACTTGCGCCTCGATTGGAGCATAAAGACAAAAAAATACCTATAAGAAATCCCATGCGCAGGCTTTCACTTGCGCCCTGCATCAGGAGTGGTGAACATGTGTTGACGCGTGAATGTCGGAAGGTGTGAGATTTGAACCCGTTGCGCTCACTTTTGGGACGGAAGACGGCTGGCACATTGCTAGTCCAGCCCCGGTCCGGCGAAAACCTTCCAAAGCCCGACCAGCCTGTCTTCGTTATCGGAGATGTGCATGGTCGTCTGGATCTTCTGGAACGGATCCTCGAACAGATCGATGTCACGATCGGAGATTTCGATATGTCCGATCCGATGCTTGTATTCGTGGGAGATCTTGTCGATCGGGGGCCGGCCAGCGCTGGGGTTCTGGCCCGGGTCCATGAATTGACAACCGAGTTCCCGAACAATGTGGCCTGTCTCTTGGGAAACCACGAACAGATGATGCTGGATTTTCTTGATGCACCAGTCGCGCGGCAGGCGCGCTGGCTGCGCAGCGGTGGGGCGCAGACCTGCGAAAGTTTTGGTCTGGTCGTTCCATCCGATCCCGGCTTGGTCGACCAGGCCGAGACGCTGGCGCGCGATCTCAAGGAGGCCGCCGGCGAAGATCTGGTCAACTGGATGCGTCAGCTGCCTTTGCAGGTCAGATCAGGGACCGTTTATCTGGTGCACGCGGCGATTGATCCCGGTCGCCCGCTCGAGGATCAATCCGCGCGGGTCTTGATTTGGGGGCATCCCGAGTTTCTTAAGCATGAGCGCTCGGATGGCTATTGGGTCGTGCATGGGCACACGGCTGTCGAAGAACCGGTGTTCGTCGAAGGGCGCATCGGGGTGGATACCGGTGCCTGGAAAACCGGATGCCTGACCTCTGCCGTGATCCTGCCCTCCGGTGAAGTGGACTTCCTGCAGACTGGTTGAGGAGGCGTAAGCGCGGGCTTCGAGTTAACGTCGCCAGAGATGAGCGTAGCCGGCCAACAGACCTTGTAACTTCGAAAGAAAACGATTGCGAATGCCCGGTGACGGGATCTCCCCAGAGGTCAGACGCAGAACGGCGATTTCCGGCGGGCAGGGCAGGGAGGTGACCGGGTCGTGATAGCGAGGATAGGCGATCAGGGCGGCATGAACGAGACCGTCGAGGCTTGGTCCCGATTTCCGGCGCAGGGGCACGGTCGCGCGGTCGTCCGTGAGACCCCATCCCGCATAAAACGGAGCGCCATAGCAGGAAACGGGGACCTCGCGAAGTAATGCCTCAAACCCCAGAAGTGACGTGATGGTGCAAACTCGATCAACCTCGCAGAGCAGATCGGCAGGGTCTACTTCGTCGAGTACCAGATCCGCGGCCTGGGTGCTGATTTCACCCTGAGGTCTGAGGCCCGCTGAGACATCGGGGTGGGATTTGTAAATCAGGAAGGCGTCGGGAAAATCAGCGCGCACGGCCGTCAGCAACTCCTCATTAGTTCGAAAATCACTTGCGCCGCTCAGGATCGAGGCATCGTCTTCAACCTGTCCCACCACGAGTATGCGCTCCCGCCCATCGCCGGGGAGGTCAACCTTGTCTTGCCTGAGATTGTATTTGGTGATGCCGCGCCGAATGATGCTTTGACGCAGTTGCGCGGCGCGTTCAATCGCGTGGTCAGGAAGATCTGGTGACGCGGAGATCAACCTCTCGAGGCGGCTGGCATGCCTGGAATCGTAGTAGATGCCGAGATCGTCGCAAACCAATGAGAGCGGGGGAATAAGATCCGCACCCAATCCGCGTGAGCGCAGGAAGCCATCCTCAACACGCAGGATCTTTCGGTTTTGCACGTGGACCTCACGAGCGGCCTCGTCGCTTTCTGAGCCCGCCCAGATCATCAACGGCCTTTCAGGATCGGTTGAAAGTGCCGCGGGCAGCGAACTGGCGAAGCGCAGCGGCGT
>JABDPP010000173.1 GCA_013042765.1 Litoreibacter sp. | reverse complement strand
ACAGCACCCAGTTCCGTTTGAAAGCCTTTTTCGAATCCCTGCAATCCTGGTCTGGTTTCCTCTTCATGCAACTGGTCGTAGCTTGGGTTGTAGACCACTTCCCTGACGTCTTTGATACCAATGCTGGCAAGATAATCAATGATATTCTGTTCGTTCATCGCCGCCCCTCTTCGCAATCCATCCGTTCGGTGCCCCAGTAAATAAATCAGCTTAACCTGAGAACCGCCCCGGAGCGGCAACTTTCCCGCTCCGTAGTATCAATTATCTTGCGCACTTTCTATTTGGCAGCGCGCACGGGCTAGCGGGTTCCAGCGCCTATGTGTCGTGGCCATGCTCCGGTAGCGCCTCTTTTGAAGAAGGTCGCAGGGCATTTTTCGCGCGCCCTTCCATCTAAGCTGAGGTGTCTTGCCTTCAGGCGCGGGTCGCGAGCACGGCCCCGGTGGCGATCATGACGCTGCCCGAAGCGCGGTTGAGAATCCGTTTCGTCTCGTGACTTTGAAACAGCCTGCGCGCGCGCGATCCGGCATAGGCATAACCCAGCATGGTTGCCGCGAGCACCAGTGAAACGATGCCGGCGATGATCGCCGCATCTGCCGTATCCAGATTGGCGAGATCCACAAAGGCGGGCAGGAAACCGAGATAAAACAGGATGACCTTGGGGTTGCCCAGTGTTATCAGCAGGCCACTGCTCAGGTTAGCAAACCAGGAAATCTCCTGTATGGGTGTTGCGCCGGTGGCAACATCATCGTTGCACCAGAGTCTTAGTCCCAGCCACAGCAGATAGCCGGCACCGAGATATTTCACCAGCACGAACAATTCCCCGAGCAGATCCGCCACGGCCGCCAGGCCATGGATTGCCAGAAGAAGAAACACCAGATCGCCGATCACGATCCCCATTACCACCACGGAGGCATGCGCAAAGCCCGACGCCAGTGCCCTGGCCACGGTGGCAAACACACCCGGCCCCGGCGTTATGGCGAGCAGAAACATGGCGCCGGCAAACGCGGCGAGAGACAAAGGGGTCATTTCAGGACTCCGGTGCAAGCGATTGATGCTGCGGCGCCCAAGTCTAGCAAAGGAGCATGGAGTCCGGTTTGCATTCGCGATTGGCTGCGGGGCGCCCGAGCGCTCTCATCCGATGAACAAGCTGCGCGGAGATTGTTGCCCGCCTGCTTCAGGTCAAAACCCTGCGCACGGCGAAAACGGTAAGTTACGGATCTGTTCCTGCAGACGATGACGAAGTGTGACTCCCATGAAGATGCCCCCCATCCCCATGCCCGACAAAGACGGCTATTTCGGTGATTACGGCGGCCAGATCATTCCCCCCGAACTCAAGGCGGTGATGGACGAAATTACCGCGGCCTACGAAACGGTGCGTCAGACCGAGGGGTTCCTGGACGAGCTGCGCGACCTGCAGAAGCATTATATCGGTCGTCCGAGCCCGCTTTTCCACGCCCGCCGCCTGTCGGAAAAACTTGCCGGAGCACGGATCTATCTAAAGCGCGAGGACCTCAACCACACCGGCGCACACAAGATAAATCACTGCATCGGTGAGGCGCTGTTGGCCAAGTACATGGGAAAGAAAAAGGTGTTGGCGGAGACCGGCGCCGGTCAGCACGGCGTCGCGTTGGCCACCGCCTGTGCGCTGGTGGGTATCCCCTGCGAGATCCACATGGGGCAGGTCGATATCGAAAAGGAACACCCGAATGTGACCAAGATGAAGATCCTGGGCTGCAAGCTGGTTCCGGTGACGCGTGGGACCGCCACTCTGAAAGACGCGGTCGACTCGGCCTTCGAGGAATATCTTCAGGATCCGGTGGGCAGCATCTACGCGATCGGCTCGGTGGTCGGACCGCATCCCTTTCCGATGATGGTGCGTGATTTCCAGCAGATCGTGGGCGAAGAGGCGCGTGCACAATTTCTGGAACGCGAGGGCCGCCTGCCGACCCAGGTGGCGGCCTGCGTCGGGGGCGGTTCGAATGCCATGGGGATCTTCACCGCTTTTCTCGATGATGAGGACGTGCGACTGGTGGGGGTCGAGCCTGCAGGGCGCGGACTGGATACACC
>JABDPP010000168.1 GCA_013042765.1 Litoreibacter sp. | reverse complement strand
GGGTCAACCTGTCTGCATTCGACTGTTTGATCCGCCCTTGCACGAATTCCTGCCCCATGGTCGCGAGGGGCTGCGCGAGCTGGCCGAGGCCTTGGATCTGCCCCTGAAGGATGTAGAGCGCCGCGTAGCTGGCCTGCGCGAGTTCAACCCGATGCTGGGAATGCGCGGTGTGCGGATCGGCATCACCATGCCTGAGATCTATGACATGCAGGCGCGCGCGATTTTCGAAGCGGCGGGTGAGGCGCAGGAAACGATCGGGGTTCCGGTTGTGCCTGAGATCATGATCCCCCTCGTTTCGGCCAAGCGCGAGGTCGAGCTGGTGAAGTCCCGCGTGGATGCGGTCGCGGCCGATGTGGCCTCTGAAACGGGCAGGGACGTTGATTTCAAACTGGGCGTTATGGTGGAGACGCCGCGCGCGGCGCTCCGGGCCGGGGACATCGCGTTGCACGCCAGTTTTCTGAGCTTCGGCACCAACGACATGACCCAGATGACTTACGGCCTGTCGCGTGACGATGCCGGTCGTTTCATGTCGGATTACGTCAGCAAAGGGGTTTTTCTGGAAGACCCGTTCCATGCCCTTGACCAGGACGGTGTGGGCGAATTGCTGGAGCTTGCCTCGCAACGGGGTCGTCAGGTGCGCGAAAAGCTGAACCTGTCGGTCTGCGGTGAACATGGCGGCGACCCTGACAGTATCGCATTTTGCCGAAATCTGGGGATGGACTATGTCTCCTGTTCGCCTTACCGGGTACCCGTTGCGCGGCTTGCAGCCGCACAGTTGGCGATTCGCGATCCTTATCTGGACGAAGAACCCTACGAATTCTTCGAAGACTGAATCCTAGTTCTCTGATCACCCCGCCCTACAGGATATTGTGTCGCACGTCTCAAATGTGGCGTTTTTGTGGTGAAAGCTGGACGTTTTCGGGGCGTCTGGATATATGCTCGCCGGGTTCTAGTTAAGTTCTCACCAGTGGGGGCTGTTTGCCCGAAGGCGGAGAGTTATGAAGATTGTACGTTGCATGATCGCGGCGCTCGTTCTGTGCGTGCCGGGACAAACTGCGGTTGGTCAGGGTGTGGCGAGTGCCTCCAATGATCCCGCCGAAGCAATTAATACTGCGGTCCTTCGTCTGGCGTCGACGGAGAAGTCGGCTATGTCGAAAATCTCGGCGCGCCGCATCAGCAGTATTGCTCGACCGCTCGAGCGCCGCACCGCGCGCGGCGTTGGCGGCGAGGGAATGCTGATCACCCGTGCTGCACTTGTCGCGATGCCAAAGGCGGAGGGCGACGCCCAGTGGAAATGCCTGTCCGAAGCCCTCTATTTCGAAGCGCGTGGCGAATCTGTAAAGGGCCAGGTCGCGGTTGCCGAGGTAATTCTCAACCGGGTGGCTTCGCCGAAATTTCCCAACACCGTCTGCAGAGTGGTCAACCAGGGCACCGGGCGCAAGTTCGCTTGTCAGTTCACCTATACCTGCGACGGCTACCCGGAAATAATCCGGAACAAGAAAGCCCATGAACTGGTCGGCAAGATCGCACGTCTGATGCTGGATGGGGCGCCCAGAACACTGTCTGGCGGCGCAACTTTCTATCACACCACCGCAGTCAACCCGCGCTGGGCGCGCAAGTTCCGCCGCACGGCACAGCACGGCGTGCATCTGTTCTACGCACGCTCCTGAGCGTGCCCGCTCGGGCGGGCCGGTCTGACAGGGTGAGAAACCACCGATTTTGGGGCGGACACTCCTCCGCAAACCTGTTATCGACCAGCCCAACGATTGACGAGACAGGACAGACCCGCCGTGACTTCAGAAATCAGACTCGCTTTCTCGCACCCTTCTGAACGTGCGGAAGCCACCGCGGGGCCGGAGCTGAGGGATCGGATTTCACTTCGCGACCACGTCCGTGAAGTGGAAATCGGCGCCTTTCAGGCCGAACGGGGAACCACCCAGAGAATCTGCTTCAACATCGTGGTCGAGGTGCGGCTGCCCGAAGGTCTGGATGACGATGTCGACAAGATCTTGTCCTATGACACGATCACCGACGCGATCGATCGCGAGCTGAGTGCAGAACGCCTGAATCTTCTGGAGACACTGGCCGAGCGCGTGGCCGAGGATATCCTTGCCGACCCGCGTGCCGCGCGTGTCTTCGTGCGCATTGAGAAACTTGATCGAGGCCCGGGCGCGCTTGGGGTTGAGATTGTGCGGGACAGGGCGGCTGTGGCCCCCGTTGCCGCGGGAGACTTGGACGTGCACCCCTGCGTTGTTTTTCTGGGGAATGACGTAGTTGCTTCGCCGGATCTGTCGGAGGTGCTGGACCGGTTGGAGCAGTTGGAGCTGCCGTTGATCTTGTGCGTGGCAGCCGGTGATACAACCTCGCCAAAAGCGGGGCATCCCGCCGCGCAACGGCGCATCGATCTTCTCGCCATCGAACAGAACGCATGGGTTCTGGCCGGGCAGGACAAGCGCTGCGTGGTAGTGGCCACCCGTACCGAGCTCGACTGGTCCATGAAGCATGGCCAGATCAGCGTCTGGGCGCCGTCGAAGATCGTTCTGGACGCAACGGACGGCCCGGATCTGAGCGCTCTCGATGCAGCCGGTCTCAGCGATTGGTTCGCGCGGGAGTTCGCCGCCGACCGCAGTTTTGCGATTGGCGCTGGTCTGACTGGCCCTGGGCAAGTGGTCGCGGCGGACGCCCTGCTGTCGGGGCAGGATTTTCCGCAACCCTAACCGGATACCAAGATGACGCTCTACCACCGTCCTATCGCACAGACTGATGCCGCCCGTCCCAAAGGCGCCCTGCCATTGGCGGGAGGTCCGATCTGGTTTGACAGGGTTGAACGGATCGAACGGAACGGCCCGCGCGCGATCATGCCGGCGCAGGAACTGCCCGACGATGTGACAGAGCGCCTGATCGCACCCCGCGCGGATATTGCCGGTCTTTCCATGGCCCGGCCTCAACTCATGGGCGTCCTGAACCTCACGCCGGACAGTTTTTCGGATGGCGGCGTGTTCAATGCGCCCGATATTGCAGTGGAACGCGCGCGCGCCATCACGGCGGAAGGCGCATCGATCCTCGATCTGGGGGGCGAAAGCACACGTCCGGGGGCCGAGACGGTGCCAGTAGACGCGGAGATTGAGCGCACCGTTCCGATCATCCGCGCGTTGCGGGACAGCGGCCACGAAGTGCCGATCTCGATCGACACGCGCAAGGCACCGGTCGCCCGTGCCGCCCTTGAGGCTGGCGCGACCATTCTCAACGACGTTTCTGCCTTTAGCTTTGATCCTGACATGGCGCGTGTTGCGGCACAAACCGGGGCCCCGATCTGCCTGATGCACGCACAGGGCGATCCGGCCACGATGCAAGATGATCCTGTCTATGATGATGTTCTGCTTGACGTTTATGATTTCCTGCAGGCCCGCCTCGAACGGGCGCTGGCGGCAGGAGTGGATCGCAGCCAGATCATCCTCGATCCCGGGATCGGGTTTGGCAAGACGGTGGCGCATAACCTGGCGCTGATCCGCGGGCTCAGCCTGTTTCATGGTCTGGGCTGTCCGATCCTGCTGGGCGTGTCGCGCAAGAGGTTTATCGGAACGCTCGCTGATGTGCCCGAGGCGTCTGCCCGGGCGCCGGGATCGGTCGCCGTGGGTCTGGAGGGGCTCAGGCAGGGTGTTCAGATCCTCCGCGCCCATGATATAAAAGAGCACCGGCAAGCTATGTTGCTTTGGCAGGCCATTCTGGACAACCAGCAATAAGACCGACAAGATCAGGCAAAAGGCGCACGCGATGGCACGAAAGATGTTTGGCACTGATGGGGTGCGCGGAACCGCCAATACCTATCCGATGACAGCGGAGATGGCGTTGCGCCTCGGGGCCGCCGCAGGGCGGTTCTTTCGCCGTGACCACAGCGCGGCCCACCGGGTTGTGATCGGCAAGGACACGCGGCTTTCGGGCTACATGTTCGAGAACGCGCTGACGGCGGGGCTGACCTCGACGGGTATGAACGTTCTGTTGTTGGGGCCGGTGCCGACGCCCGCGGTCGGGCTTCTGACCACCTCGATGCGCGCGGATTTGGGGGTAATGATTTCTGCCAGTCACAACCCGCACCATGACAATGGCATCAAGTTTTTTGGCCCCGATGGCTTCAAGCTGAGCGATGAAGCCGAGGCCGAAATCGAGGCCCTTCTGGATGGCGACGTTGCACCCGCGCAGGCCCAGAATATCGGGCGCGCGAAACGGGTGGATGACGGGCGGTTTCGCTACATTGAACGGGTCAAGTCGACCTTTCCGTCCGGCATGCGTCTCGATGGTCTGAAAGTCGTAATCGATTGCGCCAACGGAGCCGCCTACAAGGCCGCGCCGGAAATCCTTTGGGAGCTGGGTGCCGAGGTAATCCCGGTCGGTGTTTCGCCCAACGGCTTCAACATCAACGAGGGCTGCGGATCCACCTGCGTCACGACAGCTGCCGAGGCGGTGGTCAGCCACGGTGCGGATGTGGGGCTCTGCCTCGATGGGGATGCCGACCGGATCATGGTTCTCGACCAGACTGGCGCAGTTGCCGATGGGGATCAGCTCA
>JABDPP010000165.1 GCA_013042765.1 Litoreibacter sp. | reverse complement strand
CCAGTAAACCGAGCCGAAATAAAAAACACACAACCAGCCCAAGCCACTAGCAGAAGACCGACCACACACAACGGAGCGTTACGCCTGGCCCGCGGCCTTTGCAGGCCTGTTTCAGCGCAGCGGGGTCGCCGTCGCAGGGGTGCTGGTGGTGGCGCTGGGCGCCTTGTTCCTGGCACTTCAGGCGCTGCAACCGCCTTCCGGTGAGGGGTTCTACGCCGCGCTCGCCCATTCCGCGATGGTCGCGATCTTCACGCCTGCATTTCTGGCTCCGTTGGTCGTGATCGCATTCGGGCTAAGAGCGTATTGCCGCGAGGTGGGCGGCGATCCTGTTCGTGTCTCGCATCTGATCAAGGCGTTTCAGGACGCGGGACGGTTGAAGAACCTTTCCGGCGGACAGGGGCAGGGCTGTAATTTCGAGAAGGGCGACCGCTATTCAAATGCAAGACGCCATTGCCATCAGGCGGTCATGTACGGGTTCCTCTTGTGCTTTGCCTCGACCAGCGCGGGAACCGTGCTGCATTACGTCTTTGACATGCCGGCGCCATACGGGCCGCTTTCGCTGCCCAAGGTGCTGGGCGTTCCGGGTGGACTGCTGCTGGTGATCGGTGGTTTGGGGCTGGCATGGCTGAAAACCAAAGCCGACCGCACGCTCGGTGCGCCGGCGCTCTGGGGTGGTGAGATGGCCTTTGTTCTGCTGCTCACTGCGACCGGTGCGACGGGGCTAATCCTCTACGCGGCCACAGGAACGGGTGCGGTTCCCGCACTCCTGGCGGTGCATCTGGGCTGCGTGCTCGCCCTGTTCCTGCTGACGCCATATTCGAAGATGGTGCACGGCTTTTACCGGCTCGCGGCCTTGGTGCGGGACGCACAGCAGGCGGTTGTCAAATGAGTTCTGCACCGCTCAACCTGCTTTTTCTTCCCGGGGATGGGATCGGACCGGAAATCGTTGCCGCGACGCGGCAGGTGCTCGAGGCTGCCGGGGCGCAGTTCGACCTTACGTTGAATTTCGAAGAGGCGCAGATCGGCTTCACAGCGCTTGAGGCCAACGGCATCACGATCCCTGACGCGGTGATCGAGGCGGCGAGAAACTGTGATGGAATCGTGTTGGGGCCGGTGTCCCATAATGACTATCCGCCGCTGTCCGAGGGCGGGCTGAATCCTTCGGGCGTCTTGCGCAAGCGTTTGGATTTGTTTGCAAATATCCGACCAGCTATGACCCGCGCCGGGCTGGTGCCGCCCTGCGGTACGCCGTTTGATCTGATCGTCGTGCGCGAAAACACCGAAGGGTTTTATTCCGATCGTAACATGGCGTCTGGCCCGGGCGAGATCATGCCCGACGAGGACATGGCGCTGGCCATCCGCAAGATTACCCGCGCCGCCTGCCGCCGCATCGCTGAAGAGGCGTTTAAGCTGGCAGCAACGCGCGAGGCGCGGCACGTGACCGCTGTTCACAAGGCGAATGTCCTGCGTCTTTCAGACGGGCTGTTTCTGGAAGAGGTGCGCAAGGTCGCGGCGCGCTATCCGCAGATTGCCTATGACGAGGTTCTGGTCGATGCGATGGCCGCGCAGCTTGTGCGGGATGCTTCGCGCTACGACGTAATCGTCACCACCAACATGTATGGTGATATCCTGTCCGATCTGGCCTCGGAACTATCGGGCAGCCTCGGGCTTGCTGCCTCGCTGAATGCGGGGACTGATCATGCCATGGCGCAGGCCCAGCACGGATCTGCCCCTGATATCGCCGGATGTGATATCGCCAACCCGGCTTCGCTGATCGGGTCGGCGGTGATGTTGCTCGACTGGTTGGGGGAGCGGCGGGATGATCCTGCACTGACCCGTGCGGCGGCTGCGATTTCGGCCGCGCTCGAGCGCGCGATTGCCGATCCGGAAGGGCGAACCGCCGATTTGGGCGGAGCTTGCGGCACGTCTGAATTCGCAGCGAGGCTGGCCGCCGATCTGCGCTAGTCGTCTGTTCGGACATGCGGCAGGAGCTGATCTGCCAGATCAGCGTAGTCGGCGCCCTCTGCGGCCGGAATCCCCAGGGTGCCGATCCGGCTCTGCCAGTCGACCGTGGCCCGGGCCATGTCCGCGGGCAGACCGAGATCCTCAAGCGACTTGACGACTTCGCGCATCTCTGAGGCGCGCCGGACGCCGTGCAACATCACACGCTCGAAATTGTAAGCCGCCTGCGCCGGCCAGTTCACGGGTGGGTTGCCGCCCTTAAGTGAGGCCAGAACGGCCTCGTCCACTCCGGCAGCGCGGGCGGCGAGAATGCACTCGGCCGTGAGCGCTTCCATGCCCTTGACCATAACCGACCGTATCATCTTTATCGATGAGGCCGCCCCGACTGGTCCTTCCACGATCCTTGGGGCCATCGGTAGATCTGCGAGGATCGCCTTGGCCTCCTGCGCGTGCGGGCCGCTGACCAACAGTGGTGTCATGTTCCTTTTGGGGTGGATCGGGGCCATGACGGCGACATCGACATAGCAGACCCCAACAGCTTCGAGCAGTGCAGCGGCCTCCTTTTTGGAGGACGGGGCGCAGGAGTTCAGGTCGAACCAGTAGGTGCCGGACGCAAGATGCGGGGCTGCGGTTCGCGCGGTGACAACGGCCTGATCCGCGGTCGCGGTGGAGAAGACCCGCTTCGCGCCGGAGACGGCCTCCGCGCTGCTGTGGCATCCTGTGACCCCAAACTTCTCGAACTTGGCCCACTGATCCGGGGCGCTCTTGGGGTCGTCGGTCTTGATATCGTAGCTGCGGATATTGCGTCGGTCGCTCCAGCCGCTGGCGATGGCACTGGCGGCTTCACCGAACCCGATGAAAGCGATGTCTGAAGTCATGTCCCGGTCCTCCCGTCGGCCCCGCCCTGTGGCAGTTGCTTTTTTCCGTGCTGCCTTGGTTCATCTGACAGCGCGCCGCCCGGCTTGTCCACCGGGACGACCGGTATCGCCGATCCCGATGGACCGCGCCGGGGCGATGTCCTAAGACATGGCCCGGACCCGATAAAGCACTCTAAGGAGAACGCCCATGACCCAGCCCGCCCTGAAAGACCTCGCTTCCAAGGGACGGCTGCGCGCCGCGATCAATCTTGGCAACAGCGCGCTGGTGCAGGTGAAGGACGGCGAATTGCTCGGTGTCAGTCCGGCGCTGGCGCGTCGACTTGCCGAGGAGATCGGCGTTGAGCTTGAGATGTTGCGCTATGACAGCGCGCGCAAGTCGTTCGAGGGGGCGACCGAAGATATCTGGGATATCGCCTTCATGGCCATCGATCCGATCCGGGCGGAGCAGGTCAGCTACACGCGCCCCTATGTGCGGATCGAAAGCACTTACGTGGTGCGTGCCGACAGCCCGTTTCAGTCGGTGGAGGAGGCAGATCAGCCGGGGCGCTCACTGATGGTGGCCCGCGGGGCGGCCTATGATCTCTACCTCGGGAAGGTTATCGAACATGCCGAGCTGGTGCGTGCGGATTCACCGGATGCCGCGATGGCCCGGTTCCGTGCGGGTGAGGCCGATATGGTTGCTGGTGTGCGTCAGAGCCTTGAGCGTGAATTCGGGGATGACCCGGCGTTCCGCATCCTGCCGGGGCGGTTCAAGTCGATCGAGCAGGCTATGGCCGTGCCCCGTGTGCGGGCCGAGCTTGCGCCCGAGCTGGACCGGTTTGTCGCTCGGGCGATCGCGGACGGTTTCGTGCGGTCTGCCCTCGACGCCAGCGGCCGCAGTCAACTTCCGGTACCTGGCTGATTTATTGACGCCCAAATGATGCGCGCGCTCCGGAGCAGGGCGGAATTGTGCGGATTTCGCCGCAGAATGACCTTTTCGCTTACCTGATGATACCACATTCACGGTGCAGTCTGACCTTGACGCTTTCTTTGAGGCGCGAGGTCGAGATGAACAGATCAGACGAAAAATTTGGCGACGGTCAGGCCCAGCATACGATCTGGAGTGCCTCCCATCCGCAGAGCGGCGAGACCCATTTGGATCCCGAAACTGCAATCCTACTGAGATGTCACGTTCATGCCGAGTTTGCGAGTTCCGCAAGTTGGGTGTCGCTTCTGGATAATCTGGCCGACAAGGGCTTCCACCTGGAGTTTCAGGACGAACGCCTGATGCTGATCAACAGCGCGACAGACCGCGCGGTCTGTGCCTGTCGCGATCTGGGTTTTGACCTTGAGGAACTCACCGGCCGGATGGGCAAGCCACGCGTTGCCGCCAACACCCGTAAGGTTGTCTTGCCGCTTCCGGGCTACAGCTGACCGAGCTTCCCTGCCGCCGCTCTAGCGGGCAGGTTTCCCTTTTCCACGTCTCGGAACCGCATCGCCACCCTTGGCGAAGCGCGGTTTGCTATGTGAGGTCGGTTTCCGGTCTTCGCCCTTGGGTTTGCCGGTGCCTGCTTTGCCCCCGAGGGGTTTGTCCGGTGATCCTTTGCCCGGCTTTCGTCCGGGCTTGCCGGGTCTGGACGGTTTGCCGTCCGGTCTGAAGCGCTGCGAGGGGTCGGCCGCATTGCCCGCGGGCCGTTTTGGTGAAGGCTTGCGAGCGGACTTGCCATGTTTCTCAGATGTCTTCGTCTGAGCGTTCCGGGCGGGGTTCGGCTTTGCCTTGGCTGGCTTCTCAGCAGGTGCCTTGGCCTTGTAGGGCTCCGCGATCGTAGGTTTGCGCTCCTTTTTCGGGAATGGTTTACGGTCCGCTTTCTGCCCGGGTCTGCTGTCTCGTCCGTGGTCCGGCTTGCGATCGGAGCCCCCGCGGTGGGGCCTTTGGGGCGCGCCCCTTGGCTTGCCCGTATCCCGGCGGGCCAGATCCGGAGCCTTCTCCAGCTGGTTGACGCGCATTCCGTCTTCCAGCGCCAGATCGGGGCCGAGGGCCGCAAGGAAACCCGGCGCGCTTGCTTTGAGGATCTCGACATAGGTCTCTTCCGGCTGGATCCGGATCGCGCCGATATCGTCCTTGGAAATATCGCCCATCCGGCAGAGAAGCGGCAGCAACCAACGCGGTTCGACATTCTTGTTGCGACCTGCCGAAACAGAGAACCAGACGCCGGGCCCGAAAGAGTCCCGCGGGCGCGGTTTCGGCTTGTCGGACGGGCGCGCCAGTTCTTCGGGGGCAGAGTGATTTGCAGCACGCAGACGCATATAGGCGGCCGCCAGTTGCTGCGCACTGAAACGTTCGGTCAACTGGTCGATGAAACCGCGTTCTTCTTCGCCCACGGGTTGGGTCCAGCTC
>JABDPP010000163.1 GCA_013042765.1 Litoreibacter sp. | reverse complement strand
GTTCAGGCCGTTCACCGGGGTTGCATGCGCATCCTGTCGGAAATCGGGATCGAATTCCTCAATGAAGACGCCTGTGCGATCCTGAAAGAGGCCGGCTGCAAGGTCGAGGGCACCAACGTCAAGATGGACGAGGACTTCGTCATGGAGATGGTTGGGCACGCCCCCTCCACCTTCAAGATAACACCGCGCAATCCCGATCGCGAGCTGACGATCGGCGGCAAATACATGGCCTTTGGCAATGTCTCATCGCCGCCTAACGCTTGGGACCTGAAGCGGGGCAAGCGCTCCGGGGACTTCGAGACCTACAAGGAATTCATCAAGCTCACACAGTTTTTCAATTGTATCCATTTTGCCGGGGGTTACCCGGTCGAGCCGATCGATATTCATGCCAGCGTGCGTCACCTCGACTGCCTTTATGAGAAGCTGACCATGACCGACAAGGTTGTTCATGCGTATTCTCTCGGTCGCGAACGGGTCGAGGACGTGATGGAGATGACGCGTATCGCAGCCGGGCTGAGCCACGAGGCGTTTAAAGAGCGCTGTCACATGTATACCAACATTAATTCGGTCTCGCCGCTCAAGCATGACTTCCCCATGCTGGAAGGCGCGATGATCCACGCACGCCGCAATCAGGCGGTGATCGTCACGCCCTTCACCCTGGCAGGCGCGATGGCCCCAGTAACGATGTCTGGTGCCGTAACCTTGTCGCTTGCCGAAGGCCTCGCGGCGATTGCGTTGCTGCAATACATCAATCCCGGATGCCCCGTCGCCATCGGAACCTTTACCTCGAACGTGGACATGAAAACGGGTGCACCCGCTTTCGGGACACCGGAATACATGCGCGCCACACAAATGACGGGGCAGATGGGCCGGTTCTACGGCTTGCCAATCCGCTCTTCAGGGGTTTGTGCGGCAAACGTGCCGGACGGGCAGGCCATGTGGGAGACCTCGAACTCGCTCTGGGCGGCGGTGCAATCGGGCACCAATGTCGTTTATCACGCGGCTGGCTGGCTCGAGGGTGGACTGATCGCCAGTCCGGAGAAATTCATCATGGATTGCGAGGTGCTCCAGCATATTGAGCGTTATTTTCAGCCGGAGACATGGGCCACCGCAGAAGAGGATATTGCCTTTGATGCGATCAAGGAGGTCGGGCCGGATGGCCATTATTTCGGCTGCCAGCACACGCAGGACCGCTACGAGGATGCGTTCTATTCGCCGATGATCAGCGACTGGTCCAATTTCGAGGCGTGGGAGCTGAAAGGCGGTGTTTGGACAACCGAGCGTGCCCACGAAATGTATAAGGCGATCATAAACGAGTTTGTCCCGCCCGAGATGGATGCGGCCCGACGCGAGGAACTGCAGGATTTCGTCGCGCGTCGCAGAGCTGAAGGTGGCGCGCCGACAGACTTTTGAAGGTTTCTTCGGTATTTATTAAGAGATCGCCCTCTAGATTGCTCCCGGAGTTCTTTGGGAGCAGTCATGCACGGTTTGGTAAATCGATCCATTCAGTGTTTTGTGGAGGATACCTATGGCGGGTCCTCCTGGGATCATATCATCCGCGAAGCGAGGCTAGAGTTTCGCGATTTCGAGGCGATGCTTGCCTATAATGACGCGATCACGGAGGCCGTTCTGGACGCGGCGGCGGGCCATCTTGGACGTGACCGCAACACGCTCCTGGAAGATCTTGGTACCTATCTTGTTACCCATTCCCACATGAACTCGGTCCGGCGGCTGCTCCGGTTTGGGGGCCATACGTTCGAGGATTTTCTGCAATCGCTCGATGACCTCCATGATCGTGTCAAACTGGCGATGCCTGATCTCGAGTTGCCACATCTTGAACTGACGGAGGTGGCGGTGGACCGTTTCTCCCTGGTGTGCCGGTTTGAGCGCCCGGGCTATGGTGCTGTCCTGCAGGGCATATTGCGCGCTCTAGCAGATGATTACGGCGCGCTCGTTCTCCTGGATCTTGAGCCGGGTGATGGCGCCGTGGCACCTTGTGAAGTCCTGCATATCCAGCTTCTGGAAAAGGCTTTCGCTCGGGGGCGCAGTTTCAGCCTCGCCGGACATGCGACGGGCTGATGGGCGAGGTATGTGATGATATCGTGACCTCGTCTGTCACTGCGTTGGATGCACTGATGCCGCTGCACCTGTCCGTGGACCCCTCGGGCGTTATCACGCATGTTGGACCGACGATGCAGAAACTCCATCCTGAAGGAGCATTGAGCGGAATGCGGTTTATGGACGTGTTCGAGCTGCGGCGTCCCGTCAACGCGCCCGATTTTTGCGCGCTCTGGAGACGTGGGTCCTGTGGTGTCAAAATTCGCTTCCGGGATGGGGAGCGGTTTGGGCTGAAAGGCTTGTTCACCCGCCTTAGCGGTGGCAGTCATGGCTTGATCAACCTGTCTCTGGGGATTTCGGTTCTGGACGCTGTGCGCTGCCACAACCTCGTAGCGGCTGATTTCGCGCCGTCCGACCCGACCGTCGACATGCTCTACCTGATCGAGGCGAAAACCGCCGCTCTGGATGAATCGAAGCGACTGAACCAACGTTTGCAAGGCGCCAAGGTCGCGGCGGAAGAGCAGGCCTTCTCCGATACCCTGACCGGGTTGAAAAACCGGCGCGCGTTGGACCACCTTATGACGCGCATGGCGAGGAGCAGCACACCGTTTGGCCTGATGACCCTCGATCTCGACTACTTCAAGCAGGTCAATGATACGTTCGGCCACGCTGCGGGTGATTATGTCTTGCAGCGGGTCGCGGAAATCCTCGTCAGCGAAACCCGCTCGGGTGATATGGTGGCCCGTGTGGGGGGCGATGAGTTCATTCTCGCCTTTCAGGAATGTGTTGACCCAAGGATCCTCAACAGCATTGCGAGCCGGATCATTTCGAGATTGGAACAACCCATCGACTATGACGGGCAGAGCTGTCGTATCTCAGCCAGTATCGGGATCACGTTGTCGAGCTTTTACGCCGATCCTGTCCCGGAACAGATGCTCGGAGATGCCGACGTGGCCCTTTACTGGTCAAAACACAAAGGCCGCGCATGCCATACCATCTTTGATCCGGGCACTTCATCGGAGAGCGTGCGCTGAGGTGGAAATGCAATGCTGACCAGCAGCGGGCGGATTGAGCGTGTCCTGCAAAATGGCGAATACCTGCTGCCTCGCGCCGGCACCTGAATACCGCGCAAAGACGGACCTCGTTTTGCGGTGATTGATGGTAAAGCCCTCCGGGTGGCTTGAGACACACTATGGGTCTCGACGTGGTTCGTCAGGCGGTCGTTTCCCCTCTATTCCGAATGAGAGCGAAAGAACCGGTCGATCGTGTCCAGCGCTTGTTGCCGTTCACTGTCTCGCTCCATGAACAGCTCATGGAACCCACCTCTGAGTGCGACAAATTCACAAATGTCGTGCCCCTTGGTTGCGATGCTTCCAATGTTCAGCCTCTCGCAAAAGTCGATATGGTTCGACAAATCCGGGGCGCGACCGAGGTAATCGGCGTAAGGACGATACGACCGAAGATCTCTCGTTCCGGTCAGAAGCATAACCGGGACATGAACCATGTTCTCGAGTCGCGATGGTTCGCGCATTTCGCGGTTGAAGCGTGCGGCTTCCCGGACCCAGGAATTTGTCGCGCCGCCGAGTTGCGGGCCGGCCCAGTTTTCACTTTCATCGTATTCTTCGGTGGCAATCGTACTCCAGTCGAACACATCCAGCATGTGCGTGCGCAAATCGTATCGGGCTGCGCTGTTGGTCATGATCGCTTCGGTGTTCGGGGAGAATTTTCGCGTACCAGATTGGTAACCATTCGCGGCAGATTCCACGGCGTATTCTTCGCAACGACCGGGATTCCAAAATGTGACAACATGACAGCGCCACCAGGCTTGAAGCAAAGCACCTGTTTCCGAATAGATCTGCAAATTCAGCATAGTGGCCGGAGTCCCGGTAAAACTATGATAGTTGACGCTGATCATCGCGCCCAGAAAGGCAGCTGACCGGAACGGATTTTCTGAACCAAGGCGCTGGAACAGGCCGATGCCAATGGCCCCGCCCATGGAATTGGTGGTCAGGTTCATCACGGGATCAGCACCCGACCCCAGTAATTCAAGGTCGTTTTCGACGGCCGCCACAAAGGCTTCGGCATCGTCGACATAGTCTTCGAACCTCGCAACATATCCTTTGTGTCTATTGTCCAGAAGGCGTGGCGACAGCCCTTGGCCGCGGTGGTCAATGACATAAACCGGTCCGAAACCGCGCTCGATAAAATCAATCGCAATCTCAAAATATTCGTAAGAGCCATCGCCGCGACCCGGCAGGATGACAAGCGCTCCGCGATCCGAAAGGGTGCAGCCGAACCGACTGTATCGGATCTTGTAGCCATCCTTGGGATTGGAGACCTGCCGACGCTCCCAACCGGGGAAATCTCTTTGGTTCCCACAGCGCATGTCTTTCGAATACCGATCGATCATCTGATCGAAGACGAGGTTTTCATCGAGCGCCCAGACGGGCCGACCCAAAGAAAAAATGAACACCAGTACGAAGAGAACCTGAAGCAAAAGCTGTCGGGGAGGCCGCGATGCGAAAAGACAATGGACAGTGGGCGGGGCCACAATCTTCAAGCCGCGAAAGGTCGGAGTCTTCATCCTGGGCCCATCCATCAAAAAAACAGAAGAACTGATGATCGCCCCAGGGAAGTCGGTAAAGGCTACACCACTAAACAACGTCACACGCACATTATTCCGGCAAGGGTTTGGTTTCGCAAGTCTGTGATTTTCTGCTTTGGAGCATCCAACCGAAAGGCTGTACTCGTCAGAGCTGACATCTCGCCGTCTTCTTATGAGTGAGGCCCGGCTGGCCCATGGCTTTACGAAGGTACGATTAGCGCCTTTTGCGTGGCCTCGGGCTGCACAAACCCACGGACCACAAAAAGCGGTGTCGCCGGTGCATTCTTTCGGTATTTCGGGGTAAATTGGCAGTCCCTAGGGGAATCGAACCCCTCTTTCCAGGTTGAAAACCTGGCGTCCTAACCGATAGACGAAGGGACCGCCGGAGGTGTGGGGCGTTGTTTAGGCAAACACGGTGAGACTGGCAAGAGGAAAATGCGTCACCTCTGATTAAATTCCCGCCGCCGCCGGGGCCGCATCTTCGAGCCGCAGTTGAACCCGCTGGCGCCCGCCCCAGGTGTTGATCTCGACCCGCCCCGCGAGGTGGAAGCGCATGCCCTTGTGAGCCTCCAGTGCCGGGCCCATCTCTCCTGAGAATGCGCCAAACGCGATCGCCTCGACCCGGCTGCCTTGCTTGTCGCCGAAGGTGATTTTCAGGTGGCCATCGCCGACCGGTTTTGTGAACAGGATCCGTTGATCGGGAAAGACAAAGCGAGGGGCAGGGGCCCCCGCGCCGAAGGGGCCGGCCGCTTCAAGGCTTTCGACGAGATCCACCTGCGCCGCTGCTGGCATCAAAAGCCCGTCTAGCTTCAGGTCTGAAGGCCCCAGTGCCCCTGCGCCCTGCGCGTCCAGCATCTCGGAAAGGCGGGCCATCGCGGGCTCGAGCTTGTCTCGTTCAACCGTCAGGCCCGCTGCCATCTTGTGCCCGCCGCCCTTAATCAGCAGGCCTTCGGCAGCGAGCCGCTGGATTTGCGCGCCGAGGTCAATGCCCGAGACCGAGCGCCCGGACCCTTTTCCCTCGTCACCGTCCAGTCCGATCACGACGGCGGGGCGATTGGTTGCCTCCTTCAGGCGCGCGGCTACGATGCCCACGACACCGGGATGCCAGCCGTCACCAGCAGCCCAGACAAGCGGCGCATCCAGACCGCGATCCTCGGCCTGGGAGAGTGCTTCATCGCGCACCCGTGCTTCAATCTCGCGCCGTTCCTTGTTGAGAAGCTCGAGGCGTTCTGACAGCGCCTCCGCCTCCGACGGATTGTCCGTGGAGAGCAGCCGCGCCCCGAGGTCTGCGGCACCGATCCGGCCGCCCGCATTGACCCGAGGACCGAGAAGAAAGCCCAGATGATAGGAGGTAGGTGCAGAGTCCATCCGCGCGACATCCGCCAGGGCTCTGAGCCCGACCCGCTCCCGCCGGGCCATAACCGCCAAGCCTTGGCGCACCAGTGCGCGATTCACGCCAACGAGCGGGGCAACATCGGCGACCGTCGCAAGCGCCACAAGATCGAGAAGCGCCACAAGATCAGGGCCCGTCTGCCCCTGCTCGCGCATCAACCGGTTGGCTGCGACGAGAAGAAGAAACACGACACCCGCTGCGCAGAGATGTCCCAACGCGCCGTCTTCGTCCTGACGGTTCGGGTTCACCACAGCGAGCGCATCGGGCAGGGTCTCGGCTCCAAGGTGGTGATCGAGGACCATTACGTCCGTGGCTTTTGCCGCGGCGATCGGCTCATGCGACAGGGTTCCGCAATCCACGCAGATGATCAGGTCATGCGCTTCCGCCAATCGGGCCATGGCTGGTGCGTTCGGACCGTAGCCTTCATCGATACGATCCGGCACATAGAGCGTCGCGGAAAGCCCCGCGTCGCGAAGCCAGCTCACCAGCAGTGAAGCCGAGGCGCCACCATCCACA
>JABDPP010000109.1 GCA_013042765.1 Litoreibacter sp. | reverse complement strand
CATCTCCACAGGGCGTTCGCCGAGCAGGTTCCACATCGCCATTTCAAAGGCGCCCGTGTCGGAGGCGGGCACGATTCCGATTCGGTAATCGGCGGGAACGCCAAGGATCTCACGGGTCAGGTCAATTGCCTTGGCGAGCTTGGCTTTGCCGACCGCTGCACGGTGCGAGCGACCAAGCGGTGCGTCAGCCAGTTCATCGAGAGAAAATGTGGGGGGTTTGGCGCAGGGGCCGGATGAAAAACGCGGATTGGCCGGCCGCGTGGCCGGGGTGTTCATAGTCATGATGAGTACCCTTACAGATATATGCCCCTCGTTGGGGAGGGGTGTCCCACATCCCGAATAGTCGGCGATCCGGCCTTTAACAACAGCTAAACTGCGGCTATAGCGCCGTTTGAACGCCTTTTTGCGATCTCTTTGTTGCGCATAGGAAACCCGCCCATGTTCATTGCGAGCCTCATATCCAACCCACAGGCCCCCGTTCTGGAGGCCACATTGGTCGAGTCGTTGCGCAACGCCTGGGGTGGTGGCGAGGCGGTTTGGCTGAACCCCGGGATCGCTGCTGAGTTCACAATGCCTGCGCAGCCGGGCAACCTCTGGGAAGTCTGGAGAGAGGTACAGGCACTGGGCGTCGATCTGGCTGTCCAGCCGGCGCAAGGGCGGAAGAAGAAGATGCTTCTGGCGGATATGGACAGCACCATGATCCAGCAGGAATGCATTGACGAACTCGCTGCCGAAGCCGGCGTCGGGGAGCAGGTGGCCTCCATCACCGCCCGAGCGATGAATGGGGAAATCGATTTCGAAGGGGCCCTAAAAGAACGCGTACGTCTTCTCGCAGGCATGAGCTCTGCTTTAATAGACACTGTTTTGGGAGAACGAATTACCTTCATGCCCGGAGGTCTAACTCTGGTCTCCACCATGCGGGCGAACGGGGCTTATGCCGCATTGGTCTCTGGTGGGTTCACCGCATTTACCGACCGAGTCATGACCGAGCTTGGGTTTGATGAAAATCGTGCCAATCGTTTTGTGATCACAGATGAAATCCTGACTGGGGATGTGAAGATGCCAATCCTTGGGCGTGAGGCCAAGGTGGAGGCGCTGGAGCAAATAACGAAAAGTCGCGGACTGTCAGAGGGCGATGTTCTCGCGGTCGGAGACGGAGCTAATGATCTCGGGATGCTGCTGCGCGCGGGCACTGGCGTCGCGCTTCATGCAAAGCCCGTAGTACAGGAAGAGGTGTCGATCCGGATCAACCATGGCGATCTGACCGCGCTTCTCTATCTGCAGGGCTACCGCGCGGTCGAGTTTGCCGGTTAGTAAGGCACAGCGGACCTTCGGGACTTGAAACTTCGCCATATTTGCGCCCCGATAGGCCATGGCCAAGAAACCTGACCTGACCACCGCCTATGCCCTGAACACTCCGGACGACTCTGTTCGCCTTTACGGTGATTGGGCGAAGACCTATGACAGCGGGTTCGTCCAGGACATGAGTTATGAGCTTCCGATCCACGTCGCGGATGCCTACGCCCGCGAGGGCGGTGACGGAAACGTGCTCGATGTTGGGGCTGGAACCGGGCTGGTGGCCGAGCGGTTGGTGCAGCACGGGATCGGGCCGATCGACGCGACGGATATTTCTCCGGAGATGCTGGAGGTCGCGCGGGCGAAAGGGCTCTACCGGGATCTTTTCACGAGTGATGTAACCACCCGGCTCGCTGTCCCGGACAAGACCTACGACGGGATTGTAAGTGCAGGCACCTTCACCCTTGGTCATGTGGGGCCTGACGCGTTTGACGAGTTGTTGCGCATCGCAAAACCCAACGCCCTATTCGCCATATCAATCAATTCTGTTCACTTCGAAGAAGCCGGCTTCCGCCAAAAACTGGATCGACTGTCCGGCGAAATAAAGAGTCTAATAATGCCTGAAGTTGAGATTTATGGTCAAAACTCCCATGGTGATCATGCCGGTGACCGTGGTAAAATCGCCATGTTTCGCAAGGCTTGACTTCTAACGGCCCTTCCAGACCGGGTCGCGCTTCTCTGCGAAGGCCTTGGCGCCTTCCATCTGGTCTTCGCTGGCATAGAGCGTGTCGACTGTGGGAAAACTCCGCCCGGTGATCTGGTCCATCGTGTCCTGGAACTTCTCGTCTTCGGCTTCGCGCACGATTTCCTTGATCGCGGCGTATACGAGGGGAGGACCAGACGCCAAGAGCTCCGCCATTTCCCATGCTCGGTTCATGAGATTATCGGCCGGGACAATCTCGTTCACGAGGCCCCAGCGATGCGCTTCCTCCACGTCGAACCACCGCCCCGTGAACAGCAACTCCATCGCGATATGATAAGGAATGCGCTTGGGCAGCTTGACGGAGGCGGCATCGGCAACGGTGCCAGACAGGATTTCCGGCAAGGCGAAAGTAGCATGATCCGCGGCCAAAATGATGTCGGCACTGAGCGCCAGTTCCAGACCGCCGCCGCAGGCGATCCCATTGACGGCTGCAATGACCGGCTTGTTGAGATTGGGTAATTCCTGCAGCCCACCAAAGCCGCCGAGGCCATAATCGCCGTCCACCGGATCCCCTTCCGCAGCAGCTTTCAGGTCCCAGCCGGGGCAGAAAAATTTCTCGCCGCCGCCGGTGATGATAGCGACCCGCAAATCCGGATCGTCTCGAAATCCGGCGAAGACGTCGCCCATGATCCGGCTTGTTTCCAGATCGATCGCGTTGGCCTTCGGCCGATCCAGCGTCACTTGCAGAATGGCGCCTTTCCTCACGGTCTTGATGGGGTCTGACATCATGGGTTCTCCCGGAT
>JABDPP010000157.1 GCA_013042765.1 Litoreibacter sp. | reverse complement strand
CCACCACACGGTCATCTTATTAAAATACACCGAGACAGAACAGCGGATGTTCGGCGACTGGTCCATGGGCTTCAAGAATGTCGATGCCGAGGATCTGGCCGGTTTCGAAGGTTTCTCCGATCTGGGCAGCGACGCGTTCTGGGAAAAGCTGAACGCAGGTGCAATCCCCGAGGCGCTCGATCTGCTCAAGAGTTTCTACGACGGCACATAGACGCGGGCTCTGCCTCGCACCGAAATGATCACTCGTTTGGCTGGCTCACCCGAATCCAGCGGAAGATGAACATGAGCACGACCGTGCACACAAACAGACCGGCGAGATCACCAACGGCATAGGTCGCGGCCAGTGGCAGATCATTGACGTCGGGCAGGATCCCGGAATGAACGAGCGTCTGACCGAAAGAATTGATCAGCGACGAGATCAGGCCAATCAGAAGCAGTCTTTGCCAGTTCAGCATGGGGCTCTGCCCAGCGTAGTAATTCCGACCCAGCAGACGAAACAGCTCGAATGCCAGCAGCACGGAGACGGCGCTGACGGTCATGCTTTCAATGAAAACCGGTGCTGTCAGGTCCTGAACGCTTGTGGGCGTGAACATGATCGTAGCCACGTAATTTCCCAGCCAGAGCGGCAGAACCGCCCTCCAGCCCCAGAACCAGACGGCCAGCACCCGGACGCCGTGCGGCAGGTACATCAGGCTGGCGAAAATCGTGATCTCGGGCAGGACTATTCGCTGCACGGGGGTGACCAGATAGGCGGTCAGGCCATGGCATATGACGTAGGTCGATATGATAACCAGAGAGGTGCTGATCGCACTTCGCAGGTCGGCTGTTCGTCCAGGTGCCACCCTCTAGGGCCGATCTGAAAGGGGAGGGCGTTGGGGGATGCAGTTCGTGATTCTGTGTATCCGATGCTCTTTGGTGCTTACTCGACGATCAAATCCGGCCGAACCAGATAGCTTTTTGCCTTTGATCCATTGGCGCGCTGAAGCAGCCCCATGTCAAGAAGCGCCCGGAGTGTCCTGTGATAGGTGGCCTGGGCGATGGGTGCAACCATCGGGTGCTTTCGGATCTCGTTCGAGTCGACAGCGCCACCGGGCTTTTCGGTCAGGCTACGGGCCACGAGAAATACATTCCACTCGCTCTGATTGAGATGGCGGAGACCTACATCCTGCTCCATCTGGTGGAGGATGCTTCGGAGTTCAAATATCGCGCGTAACTTGTCCATGGGAGGACCATATGTCGCCTGTGCGACAATGGCTACCCTTGTGAGGCCGAAAAACAAAAAAGTTATCAACTTGACAATTGGAAAATTCAGCCCTCCCATGGGCTGAGTAAACGGTGCGACGACGTTACGTGAGTGGTGGCGTCATGAATTTTCCCCTCCCGGCCCCGGCGGACATATTTCGCCGGGGCTTTTTTGTTTTTGTGGGCCAGCCCGCGCGCGTGACGTCCCTTTGCGGGCCCATCGATTCCCAAACGATCACTGCGTTCCCGAATGGTTTCCCAAAAATTACTTATATCTCCCAAACAGTACTTTGTATCTATGGGGTCGTGCCACGCGTTGTTACCCGTCGCGATTGCTGCGAACGGCTTCGAGTTGTGTCTGGCGAGGCAACGTACTGGTTCTTAATGAGGATGGCCTTATGCTGAATATAATAACTGCCTCCGCGCTTGCGGCGGCTTTCCTGTCCGGATCTGCCCTTGCGGGAATTGCCCCGATTGCACCGCCGAAGAATGACACGACCAAGGCCTTTGCCGGGTTGAACTGGTCCTTCGGAGGTGGCTCCTTCACACCGGAGGCCATTCTGGGCGTCGTGCATGGATCGACGGACATCAACAACGATGTGGACGGCGGCAAACTCGCAATGCATTTCGGTCTCATGAATGGGTTTGCCCCGTCGAAGATCAAGCTGTCTGGGCTGTCGGGCGATATCGATAGCCAGGGCGAACTTGGTCTCGGATTTGATTTCCTGGGCGGCGGTTTCTTCGGAGTTCTCGGCCTAAATTCTGGCAACGTGCATCTTGGGCTTGATATCGGGTTCTCCGGCGGCCTTTCGGGCTACGCGGGTCTCAACACAATTGGCGATTTCGATCCGGTCGCACGGCCAAGAGCCATTATGGTCCCAGTTCGGGCGGCCAACATCAATTGATCGCTGCGTCATTTGCCCAGTCGTCCATGGAAGCCTTTGGGTGGTCTATCGACTGCCTGACCAATGGGTGGCGGGCAGGTGAGCTTCCGCCGCAAAAAAGCCGGGCAAAACAATTTGTTGGCCGATGGGGTGTGTCGCGGTATAGTTAATCTCAATTGCCGCGACCGTTGCGTCGATGTGGTGCTAGGGATCATGGGGTCCTGATGCCTGTTTTCCGCTGTGGCCGCCTTATCTGTTACGAAAGGAGAGAGGCGATGAAACTCTTTTTCACGGCCGCCCTGACTTCACTGGCCTTAGCG
The DNA here is from genome assembly GCA_013042765.1 of Litoreibacter sp. Taxonomy (GTDB): domain Bacteria; phylum Pseudomonadota; class Alphaproteobacteria; order Rhodobacterales; family Rhodobacteraceae; genus Litoreibacter. The sequence goes on along the minus strand of JABDPP010000157.1, from coordinate 2,383 downwards.
ACTGCGAGTTATGCCGGTGGCCCGATCATCACGTCCAAAGACACGACGACAGCCTTTGTCGGTCTGAACTGGAATTTCAATTCCGGTGGTGGGACGCCCGAGGCCATTCTCGGTCTCGCGCATGGCTCGCGGGATTCCTCCAACGATGTGGATGGCGGGAAAATCTCGCTGCATTTCGGTTTCCTCAATGGCTTTTCGGTCGAGAAAATGAAACTCACGGGCCTCTTTGGCGATGACAGCGCCCAAGGCGAGATGGGGCTTGGTGTCGGGTTTGGCGATGGTGCACTTTTCGGCATTCTCGGCTTCAACACCGATCACGTGCATGGTGGTGTCGATGTGAATCTCGGTGGAGGCTTGGAAGGGTATCTCGGCATCCACACGATCGGCGAGTTTGATCGAGTGGCCTTGCCGCCGGCTTGATCTGCGCCGGCGCGGTCGATGTTCCAGCCTGACAGGATCAGCCGCCGTGCGGCAATTCTGAATACGCTTGCCGCGTTTTTCGCGGCGGTGTCCGGGCTTCCGGGACATGCGCAGCAGGTCAGCGCGACGATTGACGCGGACACGCTGGCTGCCTTTGTCGATATCCTTCTGCCTGCAGATGATCTGTCGCCTGCGGCCAGCGCGCTGGGCGTCCCCGCTGAGCTGGAAGAGTTCGGCCGCGACGAGCCGCAATTCGGCCGGCTTCTGGCCGTTGGTACAAGCTGGCTGAACCAGACCGGCAGCGGGCCGTTTCACGCGCTCACTCCTGGCGATCAGGCGCTGGTGGTTGACTGGATGAGCCGCTCTGACTTCAACCAAATCCCACGGCGCTTCTTTCATCTTGTCCGGCTGGTCAGCATCGAGCTCTACTACGCGCGGCCTGAGGCCATTGCCGGGTTCCCCGTCGCCGTTGCGCCACAGCCCGATGGCTATCCGCCCCCCTGGTCATGAAGCACGGGTTTGATGCAGTCATTGTAGGCGCCGGTGCCGGCGGCGGTGCTGCGGCCTGGCGGCTCTGCTCCAAGGGTCTGAACGTGTTGATGCTGGAGGCCGGGCCGCGGTTCGAGCCAAGCGTCGATTATCCCCTCGATAATGCGGGATGGGAGCGCAATCTGTTCCCTCAGAAAGGCGCAAGCCAGGCGCGCATCACCTATGGAGACCTGGGAGAACTTGACCCGGGCCATGCGGATCTAGCCTCTTGGAATGCCGTCTCGGGCCGGCTTGTGGCTGGGACAAAGCGCGGGGTGGTGCGCGGTGGCGGCTATTCACACGTGCAGGGCGTTGGAGGGAGTACGCTGCATTACGTTGGCGAGGCGCACCGGATGCACCCCGGCAGCCTGCGATTGCGCTCCGAATTTGGTCTCGGGACGGACTGGCCGCTCAGCTACGAAGATCTCGAGCCTTATTATGCGGAATGCGAAGAGCTGATCGGTGTGGCCGGGCCAGAGGCACAAGGCGCGCGGTGGCGCTCACGGGACTTCCCCTTGCCGGCCCATCCGCTCAGCCCGGCCGCCCAACGGTTAGCTGAGGCGGGTCGCAGGATCGGCATGGATTGGCAGGCCAATTCCCGCGCGGCGCTCTCACAGCCCTATGACGACCGGCCACCCTGTAATTACTGCGGCAATTGCAGCCGGGGCTGCCCGCTGGGCGATAAAGGGTCTACCGATGTTACGTTCATCGCGAAGGCCGAGACAAGCGGGAGGCTCACGCTTGAAACCGGCGCCGCTGTCACGCGGCTGATCGCGGGGCCGGGCGGAGCGATCACAAGGCTTGAGTATGTGCAGGACGGCCGGGTGCAGCAGGTCGAGACACCGGTCCTGATCCTCGCTGCTGGCGCCGTGCAGACACCGCGCCTGCTTCTGGCCAATGCCAGCGCCGACCAGCCAGACGGAATAGCCAATGGGTCTGGTCAGGTCGGGCGGAATTTCATGGAGACGCTGAGTTGGCACAGCGCAGGGCTTCTGGACGGTTTGGAGATGAGCCACGCGGGCCTGCCGTCCGACGCAATCTGCTGGGATTTCAATGCGCCGGGCTCGGTAGCGGGGGCCACGGGAGGGTGTCGGTTCAATTCCAACGTGCAGGAAACCGGTCTTGTAGGTCCGATTGCCTATGGCTCCCGGCTGATCGAGGGCTATGGCGCTGGGTTCAAAGCACAGATGCGGAATGCGTTTGGGTCTGCCATTTCCGTGGGTGCGATCGGGGAGACTATTCCCGACAGCCGCAGTTTCGTGGCGCTGCATCCCGAGGAGCGCGATACGCACGGCGTGCCGCTGCCGCTGATCCATTCGGTTCTTACCGAGGATAGCATTGCCTTGCTCAATTTCATGGCGGCGAAGGCGCGGGAACTTCTGTCGGAAGCGGGTGTGGTGCAGCTCTTAGAAGAGGGTGGTTCATGGGACAGCTT
>JABDPP010000155.1 GCA_013042765.1 Litoreibacter sp. | reverse complement strand
GCCTACGAGGCCGCTCGACGGGCGCTGATCAGATGCGGCGCGCGTGGTTACAATCTACCGGTGGACAAATTCGCTCAATGGCAGGACGTTGAAATAACCTTCAATCCCGAAAGGATGAGGATCAAATGATGAAGCGTGTAATCAAGGCAATTTTTGCAGCAGCTGTTCTTCTGACGGCGCAGGCGGGACTGGCACAGGATGGGCCGCTCAGGATCGAAATTACCGAGGGTGTGATCGAGCCACTTCCGTTCGCGGCGCCCAGTTTCGTGGCCGAGACCGCCGGGGCTGATCAATATGCGCGGGATTTGGCTGGTGTCTTAACCGCGGACCTAGAAGGATCCGGCCTGTTTCGTGCCATCGCGCCAAACGCCTACATTTCCCAGATCACAAGCTTTGACAGCCCCGTTCAATATGCTGATTGGAAAGCGATCAATGCACAGGCGCTGGTGACCGGCTCGGTCGGGACCACCCGAGATGGTCAGATTATCGTGAAGTTCCGTCTCTTCGATGTCTTCTCGGAAACGCAGTTGGGCAACGGGTTGCAATTCGTCGGTCCTGTCGCAGGTTGGCGACGCATGGCACACAAAGTTGCGGATGCCGTTTATTCAAGGATTACCGGTGAGAGCGGCTATTTCGACAGCCGTGTGGTCTACGTCGCAGAAAGTGGACCCAAGAATGCACGCGTCAAGAGACTGGCGATCATCGATTATGACGGGGCCAACCAGCAATTCCTGACCGAAGGATCCTCGATTGTTCTGGCTCCTCGATTCTCGCCTACGGGCGATCGGATCCTTTACACCTCTTATGCAACGGGTTTTCCAAAAATTTACGTGCTCGACGTGGCGAGCCTTCGTCGTCGGGCTCTTGAAGAGCAACCTGGCACGATGAGCTTTGCGCCGCGTTTTGCTCCGAACGGTCAGGATGTCGTGTTTTCGCTTACACGCGGCTCGAACACCAACATCTACAAGCTCAACCTTGCAACCGGCACTCGGGAACAGTTGACCTCGGTGCCTTCTATCGAGACCGCACCGAGTTATTCGCCGGATGGAAAGCAGATCGTTTTTGAAAGCGACAGGTCGGGCACACAGCAGCTCTACGTAATGCCGTCAGAGGGAGGCGAGCCTGTGCGCATCAGTTTCGGGCAGGGCCGCTACGGCACGCCTGTCTGGTCGCCACGCGGCGATCTTATCGCGTTCACGAAGCAGAACCGGGGACGTTTCCATATCGGCGTCATGCGCACCGATGGATCCGAGGAACGGCTTCTGACGGCTTCGTTTCTTGATGAGGGGCCGAGTTGGTCGCCCAATGGGCGCGTGATCATGTTCACCCGTGAAACTTCGGGAGCGGCGGGTACATCCACGCTCTATTCCGTCGATATATCGGGTCGTAATCTGAAACCGGTTCAGGCTGGCGGTTCCGACCCCTCGTGGTCGCCCTTGCTCAAGTAAAGCTTGGATTTCCCACTCGTCGCAAAAGTGCTAAGATGACGGCAATCGAGCCAATAAGATCAATAAAAGGATGACCTCCATGAAACCGCTTTCCAAGGCTTTACTCCTGTCGGCCGCCCTGTTTCTAGGCGCGTGTTCGCAAAACCCTTTCGATTCCTTTGGCGGTCCCGGTGGCGCGTCCGGATCGGCCACCGGCCCGTTGGATCCCTCCAGTCCTGCCTATTTCAGTGAAACCATTGGCGATCGAGTGTTTTTCGCCGTTGATCAGAGCACCCTGACGCCCTCGGGGCAGGCGACCCTTGCCGCTCAGGCCCGCTGGTTGCAGGAGAACGGGACCTACACGGCCATCATTGAAGGCCACGCGGACGAACAGGGGACACGTGAATACAACCTTGCTCTCGGCGCGCGTCGCGCCTCGGCTGCGCGGGATTACCTTGTGGCTAAGGGTGTAGCCGATAGCCGCCTGCGGACTGTGACCTTCGGCAAGGAACGGCCGATCGAGATCTGTTCTTCCGAGGCTTGTTATGTTCAGAACCGCCGTGCCGTGACGGTCATCTCCGCCGGTCTCGGCAGCTGAGGGGATCTGGCGTGATGCGGTTCTTTGTGATTTGCCTTGCCTGCCTGTCTCTGGGTTCGCCCTCATGGTCTCAGGATCGGGAGGCGACCCTGGCCGATATCCGCCAGGAATTGTCAGTGCTTTCTTTCGAGCTTCAGACCCTCAAACGGCAATTATCGACCACCGGTGGCCCTGCACTGAACATTGGCGGGCAATCGGGTATTGACCGTTTGAACTCGATCGAAGCCGCGGTGGCCAGCCTGACCAGCAAGACTGAAGAGTTGGAAAATAGGATCAACCGCATTGTCCGTGATGGGACAAACCAGGTTGGTGATCTCCAGTTCAGGCTCTGCGAATTGACCACGGAATGCGATATCGCGACGCTCCCCGACCCTCTTACGCTCGGGGGAGAGACTGCGGTTCCCTCCCTTGGAGATCTGTCCGGCGACGGTGGTGACGGGGTTGAACTGGCCGTGGCTGAAGTGGCGGATTTCGAGCGGGCAGAATTGGCATTGGCTGATGGTGAATATGAAGCGGCGGCAAATCAGTTTGCGCAGTTCATTGCAGCCTATCCCGGCGGACCGCTCAGTACGGAGGCGCATTTTCTGCGCGGTGAAGCGCTTGCCCGGCTGGGCGATTGGAATAGTGCGGCCCGCGCCTATCTCGACAGTTTCTCGGGAGCACCCAACGACGGGCGTGCTCCAGAAGCACTTTATAAACTTGGTCTTTCGCTCAATGAACTGGGCCAGACTTCACGGGCATGTCTGATGCTTGCAGAGGTTGAGAAACGCTTCCCGGCGTCAGATCAGGTGGGGTTTGCCCGCGACTCGCAGCTGACACTTGGCTGCTCGTGACGGCAGCCAAGGCGCTCCTACACCATCTTGATCTCGCGTTTGGCGCGAAACCACCCCGCCAGCTGGCCATCGCGATCTCCGGCGGTGGTGACAGTACGGCGTTGCTGCATCTGGCTGTGCAATGGGGGAAATCAGAGCTTCTGGCGGTCACGGTTGACCATGGTTTGCGCCCGGAAGCGTCAGGTGAGGCCGAGCAGGTTGCAGGTCACTGTGCCGAATTTGGTGTGCCGCATGAGATCTTGCGCTGGAGTGATTGGGACGGGCAGGGCAACCTGCAGGACGCCGCAAGACGCGCGCGCTATCGCCTGATCTGTGACTGGGCCGGTTCCGCCGGCGTGAGCGATGTGGCTTTTGGGCATACTGCTGACGACAATGCCGAGACCTTTATCATGGGTTTGTCGCGTGGGGCTGGGCTCGACGGGTTGAGTGGGATGCGGCCTCGGTTTTCACGCGAGGGATTAAACTATCATCGTCCCCTCCTGGCTGTATCGCGTGATGATCTGCGCCTCTACTTGCAGGATCTAGGTGTCGCGTGGATCGAGGACCCAAGCAACCTGGATTTGCGTTTTGACCGGATCAAGGCGCGAAAAGCGCTTGCCACTCTCTCGGAAGCCGGCGTGACATCTGAAGCCCTGAACGCCTCCATTGGGAACCTCAACGCGACGCGGCGTGATTTGAACCGAGAGCTCATGATGCTGGTACGGGATGATCTACGCTTTGACCGTGGTGATTTGTTGATCGGTATCGACAGGTTCCTGTCCCTCAGCCCGGAATACGCGCGCAGACTACTCAACGCCTGCCTGCGTCTCGTTTCCGGTCAGGACTACCCGCCGCGTGCAGAGAAGGTAATGCGCTTGATCGACGAAGCCGGTCGCGGAGGTGGGACGACCCTGCATGGCTGTCAGATCACCACACGGGTCAGCGATCCGGTCCGCGCCATCCGGATTGCACGGGAACCCGCGGCGGTGGCCGGCCTGATCGCGCCTACAACTTCGGTCTGGGATCATCGTTGGAAAATAGATGGACCGCATAGTGAGGATCTGGAAGTCCGGGCGCTGGGGGGCGAGGGATTGAAATCCTGTCCTGAATGGCGTGCTGCAGGGTTGCCGCGGGCCTCACTGGCGGCCTCACCCGCGATCTGGAAAGGACCGAGGTTGGTCGCTGCCCCGCTCGCGGGTCTTACCAATGGTTGGACTGCGACATTGCTGCATGGGAAAAACTCTTTAAATCATATATGAATACGCATTGAACCACGGCCGCGAAACTCTATCTTAGTATCGTGGTGGGGACAGAGATCCCAACCGAACGAATAGGAGATTCCAATTGGGAAACGCGCGAAGTATCGCATTCTGGGTCGTGCTATTTCTGCTGATCCTTGCTCTCTTCAATCTGTTTAATGGAGGTCAGACAACCGCGTCCTCGCGGATGATCCCCTATTCGGATTTTATCGAGCGGGTTGAACAGGGCGAGATTAGCCAAGTCACTCTGGACGGTGAAGAGATCATCATCCGCTCGGGCAATGAGCAGTATTCCACCGTCAAGCCTGATGGTGTCGATGTCACGCCCGTGCTCTTGGAAAACAATGTTCAGATCGAGGCTAAACCTCAGGAACAAAACGGAATTCTTGCCTATGTCGGAACCCTTCTGCCGTTCCTGATCATCATCGGTATCTGGATCTTCTTCATGAACCGGATGCAGGGTGGCGGCAAAGGCGGAGCCATGGGTTTCGGCAAGTCCCGCGCCAAGCTTCTGACCGAGAAACATGGCCGTGTGACCTTTGATGACGTGGCTGGTATCGACGAGGCTAAGGACGAGCTGGAAGAGATCGTCGAGTTCCTGCGCAACCCGCAGAAATTCTCACGCCTCGGCGGCAAAATCCCCAAAGGTGCGCTGCTTGTGGGCCCTCCGGGCACAGGTAAAACGCTGCTGGCCCGTGCAATCGCCGGCGAGGCAGGCGTTCCGTTTTTCACTATTTCCGGGTCCGACTTTGTCGAAATGTTTGTTGGTGTGGGTGCATCGCGCGTCCGCGACATGTTTGAGCAGGCCAAGAAAAATGCGCCTTGTATCGTGTTCATCGACGAGATTGACGCCGTGGGCCGGTCCCGTGGCGTTGGCTATGGCGGTGGCAACGACGAACGCGAGCAGACGCTGAACCAGCTTCTGGTCGAGATGGACGGTTTTGAGGCCAATGAAGGCATCATTATCGTTGCGGCGACCAACCGGCCGGACGTTCTCGATCCCGCGCTTCTGCGTCCGGGTCGTTTTGACCGTCAGGTTCAGGTTCCGAACCCCGATATCAAGGGCCGTGAGAAGATCTTGCGGGTACACGCCCGAAAGGTGCCGCTTGGCCCCGATGTGGACCTGCGCATTATCGCACGCGGATCGCCGGGTTTCTCCGGTGCCGATCTGGCGAACCTCGTCAACGAATCCGCCCTTATGGCGGCGCGTGTGGGACGCCGGTTCGTGACAATGGAAGATTTCGAGAATGCCAAGGACAAGGTCATGATGGGAGCGGAACGCCGCTCCATGGTGATGACCGAGGACGAGAAGAAGTTAACCGCATATCATGAAGCCGGTCATGCGATTGTCGGCCTCAACGTCCCGCAGCATGATCCGATCCACAAGGCGACGATCATTCCGCGTGGCCGGGCCCTTGGACTGGTGATGAGCCTTCCGGAGCGCGACCAGCTGAGCGTGACCTACACCAAATACAAGTCGAAAATCGCGATGGCGATGGGCGGCAAGGTCGCTGAAGAACTGAAGTTCGGACCGGAGAACGTGACTTCGGGGGCGACTTCGGACATCCAACAGGTCACCAAGATCGCCCGCGCGATGGTCACCCAGTTCGGGTTTGCCGAAGAAATCGGCCATGTCGATTATGCCAATGAGCAACAGAGCTTTCTTGGAGCTTACGGTGGTGGCACGAACCACTCCGAAGGGACACAGAGGATCATCGACCAGAAGGTGAAAGAGCTGATCGACGAGGGGTATGCGACTGCCAAGAAGATCCTGACCGACAAGAACGAGGAATGGGAACGGCTGGCGCAGGGACTTCTGGAGTTCGAGACGTTGACCGGGAACGAGATCACGCGCGTGGTCGCCGGTGAGCCGCTGAACCGTGGTGATGACGAGGATGATACGCCCGACAGCGGGACCACGTCAGTCGCCTCGATCCCGAAGACGAAGAAGGCCAAGCCGCCGAAATCTGACGGTGGTATGGAGCCGGAGCCTTCCGCCTGACGGGCACCTGGATCCCAGAGAATCTTTAGAACGCCGCGGGTATGACCCGCGGCGTTTTTTTGATTGAAGACCCATCCGAAAACAACGATTTGACAGCACCCCGCGAGGGCGTCCATTTCGCGATTTCGACGATTCCGAAGGTGATAATGTCGCAATCGCCGCAGGGTTCGGAAGGACGCCGGGGTAGGTAATGGCCGACACGAGCGCAGCTCGGCAGTCGATTGAAGAAAAGGTGGCGAAGCAGAGATGAGCGCACAGATTATTGACGGTAAAGCCTTCGCAGCGAAGGTCCGCGAGAAGGTTGCGGCCCATGTGGCGCGGCTCAAGGAAGAGAACGGCATTACGCCGGGGTTGGCGGTTGTTCTGGTCGGCGAGGATCCGGCCTCGCAGGTCTATGTCCGTTCCAAAGGCAAACAGACTGTCGAAGTTGGGATGAAGAGCGTAGAGCACAAGCTTGCGGCGGATACCTCGGAGGATGATCTGCTGGTGCTCATCGACCAGTTGAACAACGACGCGAGCATTCATGGCATCCTGGTGCAGTTGCCGCTCCCGGGGCATCTGAACGAAGACCTCGTCATCAATTCGATCGACCCTGCCAAGGATGTTGATGGTTTCCATATCTCGAATGTCGGGCTGCTGGGAACGGGGCAGAAGAGCATGGTGCCCTGCACTCCGCTAGGCTGCCTTATGATGTTGCGGGACCAACACGGGTCGCTGTCGGGCATGGATGCGGTGGTGATCGGGCGCAGCAACATCGTCGGAAAACCGATGGCGCAGCTTCTGCTAGGGGACAGCTGTACGGTGACGATCGCACATTCCCGCACCAAGGACCTGCCGGAAGTCGTGCGTCGCGCAGATATCGTAGTGGCGGCCGTGGGTCGACCGCAAATGGTGCCGGGCGACTGGATCAAGCCGGGTGCAACGGTGATCGACGTGGGCATCAACCGGATCGAAAAAGAAGGTGGCGGCACGCGCCTCGTCGGTGATGTGGACTACGCCAGTTGTGCTGCGGTTGCCGGAGCGATCACGCCGGTGCCCGGTGG
>JABDPP010000153.1 GCA_013042765.1 Litoreibacter sp. | reverse complement strand
GTTCAGTCGATGACCGGGTTTTCCTCGACCACGGGCACGCAGGGCGGGTATTCTTGGATCCTCGAGATCCGTGGTGTGAACGCCAAGGGGCTCGATCTGCGGCTACGCCTGCCCGAACAGCTGGCGGCGCTGGAACGTCCGATGCGCGCAGAGCTTTCCGCAAAGTTCTCACGTGGCAATGTAGGCCTGACCCTCAGACTGGAGCACACGGATACGTCAGGCAGAGTGGTCATCGATGATGGGGTATTGGACGCCTATCTTGATGCCGCGATCCGGGTGCGATTCAAGGCCCGTGAAAAAGGGTTGAAACTTGCGTCCTCGAAAGCGACAGATTTTCTGGGTCTGCGCGGGGTTGTTGCTTCAGGCGATGCCACGGCGGCGGATATCCCGACCGATCAGATCATGGCCAGTTTCAGAGAGGCGGTTGAGGCCTTTGGCGCCATGCGTGTTGCCGAAGGGACGGCGCTCGCCGCCGTCCTGTCGGAGCATCTCGACCAGGTGGCCGCGCTGACCACAGGAGCCGTCGAACTGGCCGAAGCGCGACTCGGGCAAATGGCAGATACACTTGCCATCAACCTTGCGCGGGTTATGGACAATGTCGATGCGGCCGATCCGGACCGTGTGGCACAGGAACTGGCCATGCTTGCCGTCAAGGCGGATGTCACAGAAGAGGTCAATCGTCTGGCGGCCCATGTCGATGCAGCCCGCGCGCTTCTCGAAGGCGATGGCGCGATCGGGCGAAAACTGGACTTCCTGATGCAGGAGTTTAACCGCGAGGCGAACACGCTCTGCTCGAAGTCGGGCACGACTGATCTGACCCGCGTTGGGCTTGACCTCAAGGCAGTGATCGATCAGATGCGCGAGCAGGTTCAAAACGTGGAGTAACCCGATGCAGGCACGGCGTGGCATCCTGATCATTCTCAGTTCACCCTCGGGGGCGGGAAAATCCACACTTGCCCAGCGTCTGATCGCTTGGGACGAAACCCTGAGCTTCTCCGTTTCAGCCACCACGCGCAGCCCGCGCGAGGGCGAGGTTGAGGGGCGGGAATACTACTTTCGGTCCCGCGATCAATTCGAGGCCATGGTGACCGGCGGCGAGATGCTGGAACATGCCGAGGTATTCGATAATCTCTATGGTTCCCCCAAGGCGCCGGTTGAGGACGCGATCCGCGTCGGGCGCGACGTGATCTTTGACATCGACTGGCAGGGTGGTCAGCAGGTTCGCAACTCGGCGCTGGCCGAGGACGTTGTGTCGATTTTCATTCTGCCTCCCTCGATTCACGAGCTTGAAAATCGCCTGAAGTCACGAGGGCAGGACAGCGATGCGGTGATCGCGTCGCGGATGCAGAAAAGCCGGGACGAGATCAGCCATTGGGCAGAATATGACTACTGCCTGATCAATCGCGATATCGACGCAGCGGAGGCTGAATTGAAGGCGATCCTGACGGCCGAACGCCTGAAACGCTCGCGCCAGCCGGGGTTGATTGATCTGGTCCGAGATCTGAACGCGGAATTTGAGGAGCGCGACACATGACCCTTTACGCCCTGGGAGACCGGAAACCCGTGGTACCGGAGAGCGGCGACTACTGGGTGGCGCCCGATGCCAATGTGATTGGCAAGGTCGTACTGGAGGAGGGCGCCTCGATCTGGTTCGGCTGCACCTTGCGGGGGGACAACGAGGTGATCCATATCGGGCGCGGCTCGAACCTTCAGGAAAACTGCGTTGTGCATACCGATATGGGCTACCCGCTCTATGTTGGCGCGCAGTGCACGATCGGGCACAAGGCGATGCTGCATGGTTGCACGATTGGGGACGGCTCTCTGGTGGGCATGGGCGCGATGGTCATGAACGGTGCCGTGATCGGGAAAGGTTGCCTGATCGGTGCCGGCGCACTGGTCACAGAGGGTAAGGAAATCCCGGACGGGTCCATGGTACTCGGCGCTCCGGGCAAAGTGGTCAAGACACTCTCACCCGAGATGCAGCAGGGCATGCTCACCGCCGCTGATCACTACGTCGAGAATTTCCGGCGTTTCAAAGCCGGCCTGAGCGAGTTGAAGTAAACCCGTCGCTGCGGTTTCAGAACTTGAGTGAAACGGCCGAGTCCGAGTGCCCAACCTGCGCTTTGGCACCGACGGATCGGAGCGTTTCTGCCAAAAGTACGAACTGCACCTGTGCTGAAGTGACCGTCACCTCCGCCGGGTTTTCAAGCGACGCCCAGAGCGGCGCATCGAACCGGATTCTCGGTCCATAAGCATGCAGGCTCCACGTGCCGCGATCTTCTGAGATCGAGATCTCTCCCCCCTGGGTCAGGGTCGTCTCAATACACATCAGGGCGAGAAACACGGTCTTGGCGTCCCGGCGTGAGGGGTCGCAGGCTGGATGCCAGCGGACCTTCAGCCGCCCCCCGCCATAGCATCCGTCGAGCAGGGACAGGATTTCGGAGCGCGCCAGCAATTGTGTTCCCGAGGCTGCGCCCAGGGCCACGCGAAAGAACCTGACCCGGGCATTGGCATTCTCGACGCTTTCCTGCAGAAGTGTCAGCTCGGGCGAAGGCTTCAATCCCGACATGCTGAGAAGCTCAAGCCCATTGCTGATCGCGCCCAACGGGCTAATTAAATCATGGCAAATCCGGGAGCCGAGCAGGGCCGCCGTGTCTCGGAGGCCATCTGATGATCCGGCCTGTTCGAGAGGTTTAATAATGTCTGACAATCTGAACTCCATCCTGGAACCGGGGATGCTGGTCCGCCATCCCGATGCCCCTGAGTGGGGACTTGGACAGGTTCAATCGAACATAAACGGTAAAATTACAGTGAATTTTGAACATCAGGGCAAAGTTACAATAAATGGCGATACGGTCGGACTAATACCGGTGTTTGAGGCTTAATGAACGTAGTGGTCTAAAAAACTGTTAAAATTAAAAGATGTAGCGAGATTGGCCGAATTGCCGGACCTTGAAAAGGCCTGTTTTGTCTGACGCTGGCTTGTGTTGTGGCTCTGCCGCAGCTAACACCCTGAAATCGAAATTGCGCAAGAACGACGACAAGGTTCCATGTCTCAGGCTTTGAATCCTTCCGGAGACCAGCAGTTCACGCTGCGCCTCGCCGTAAGCGAGCAGGACAAGCTTGCGGCTGCCAGGCTGCGCTACAGTGTCTTTGTCGAGGAATTGGGCGGCACTGGTGAGGGGGTTGATCATAGCGGTCGTTTCGAGACCGACGAATATGATCCGTTCTTTGATCACCTGATCCTTGTCGACAATGCGCGTGACAGCAGCGGGCTGGATTACGTGATCGGGGTTTACCGGGTCTTGCGTGATGACCAGATGCTCAAGTTGGGTCGGTTCTACAGCGAGGATGAATACGATCTGACGCCGCTAAAGAACTCCGGGCGTAAGCTGCTCGAACTGGGCCGCTCCTGCGTGCATCCCGACTATCGCGGCGGTATTGCCATGTTCCAGCTCTGGCAGGGATTGTCGGACTACGTCAACGAGCACGGGATCGAGGTTCTTTTCGGCGTGGCGAGCTTTCACGGAACCGATGTGGCCGCCTTTGCGCAACCACTGTCCTTGTTGCATCACAACCACTTGGCCCCTGAAAAGCTTCGACCCGTCTCCAAGCAGTATCAGAGCATGAATTTGGTCGCGAAAAAGGATATCTCCCGGGCGGCTGCGATGAAATCCATGCCGTCGCTCATCAAGGCCTACCTCAGGCTGGGTGGCGTTGTGGGCGACGGGGCTTTTATCGACCACGCCTTTAACACAATCGATGTCTGCCTCGTGATGGACACCGACCGGTTGTCGGCCCGACACCGGGAAATCTACACGAAGGCGCGGCGCGGATGACGACCTGGCATTCGGAGTTGCCGCCTCCGGAGCACGAGTTCGGTGCGGCTGGTTGGATCCGTGTTGTTCTGCGCGGCGTGCCGCTGGCCCTGACTGTATTCGGCGGCCTTGGGATCCTGATGCTGATCCGGTTGATAGAGCGGCCCTTGTGTGGGGTAGGGCGCCCGGTCACGCCCTATATCGTTCAGTTCGTGTCCCGCGCAGCCTTCGTGATCCTCGGCATCAGCCATCGCATTGAAGGGCGCCCCATGACGCAGCGGGGCTCCGTGGTTTCCAACCATGTTTCATGGCTCGACATCTTTGCCCTGAATGCACGCAAGCGTGTGTATTTTGTTTCGAAATCCGAGGTGGCGGACTGGCCAGTGATCGGAGTGGCTGCGCAGGCTGTCGGCACCGTGTTCATCCGGCGCAACCGGCAGGATGCAGGCGCCCAGAAGCAGGTTTTCGAAGAACGTTTGAAGGTCGGGCACAAGCTGCTCTTCTTTCCCGAGGGCACCAGCAGTGACGGCCAGCGGGTGCTGCCGTTCAAATCAACGCTCTTCGCCGCCTTCTTCGACCCCGAATTGCGCTACGGGATGCATATCCAGCCCGTCACCTTGAACTATCGCGCTCCGCAGGGCGCGGATCCGCGGTTCTATGCGTGGTGGGGCGATATGGAGTTCGGTGCGCACTTCCTGAGCGTTCTTGCTGCCCCGCTTGGCGGAGCGGTGACCGTTCACTACCACGTTCCGCTCAAGGTCTCGGACTTTCACGACCGCAAGGCGCTGGCCGCTCGCTGCGAGGCGGACGTGCGGTCGGGTGCGTCGGTTACCCCAGAGGAACAAGCAACGCCTTGAGCGCTGCCACCGGGTCTTCAGACCCCCAGATCTCTTCACCGATGGCAAAGAAATCGGTCACCGGGGCCAAAGTCTCGATCGCGCGCATATCCAGCGCGCCTTCCGCTACCACGGGTAGTTCGATCATCTGGGACCACCATTCGAAGGTCTCGAAATCGGCCACGTTGCCGTCTCCCAGGCCGGTATCGCTCAGCGGGCCGAAGGCCACGTAGTCACAGCCCCGTTCACCAGCATACATCCCCTCGTGACGCGATTGGCCGCAATAGGCCCCAACGACCGGCTCACTGCCAAGCTCCTTACGCACAGCGACAACCGAGCGCGCGCCATCAGGCAGGTGCACCCCGTCAAGCCCGAGCCGTTCGACCATCCGGTAATGGGTGTCGATGACCAGCGGGATGTCGCGGCTATGCGCCTCCTCGCGGATCAGGTCCGCGGCGCGGGCGATCTTGTCGTCATCCTTCGTGGCGAGACTCAGGCGCAGGCAGGCGATCTCAACGGCAT
>JABDPP010000145.1 GCA_013042765.1 Litoreibacter sp. | reverse complement strand
GCCTAGCAGTGCGGCTGCTTGTTTTGAATTCTGGTTTTCGGGATACCGACAACGTGGTGCGTCAGGCGACATCGATCCAGGTCATCATTCCCGAGATCTGGTGAGACAGCATGTGGCAGTGGAACATCCACTTGCCCGGGTTGTCCGCAACGAAGGCGATTTCCCGGATCTGGCCCGGCGGCACGAGAATCGTATCGCGCAGAGGGCCAAGCGTTCCATCAGCGCGGATGTCGCGGAAATGGTGGCCGTGCAGATGGATGGCATGGTCAAACCGCGTGTCATTGCCCAAGGCAACCCGAACTGTTTCACCAAGCGCTGCGCTGACGAGCGGATCGTCTGGCATTCCGGCAACGCCATTGAAAGCCCAGAACTGCCCCTCTTGCATGAGCGCACGCATGTCCATCTGCTCGCCTTTATAGACAGCGCCGTCCATTCCGCGCATGGCCCCGCCTTCCATAAGCATCGTCGCGATCGTCGCATCTTTGAGCTGGATTTCCGGCAGGACGTTGGGCTGCAGGGGGGCTGGTGCTTCGCGTCGGGCCTGCACGGACCCACTCGCCACCTTGAAGGTCGTCAGGGCGTAGCCTTCGCCGCGCTCCTGGGAAACCAGATAAGCTTCTTCTCCCGGCGCGGCGGTCACATCGACGATCAGATCGACGCGTTGGGCTGTTGCCAGCGATATGGTTGAGGCAGGCTCCGGCTTGTCCAGTGGCATGCCGTCCAGCGCGACGACCCAACCTTCGATCCCCTGCATTTCGAGTGAGAAAATCCGCGCCGTCGCCGTGTTGATCAGGCGCAGGCGCATCCTCTCGCCTGCGCGTGTGGGCACCTCCAGCACATCTGATCCATTGACCGTTACGTAGTTCCCAAGTCTCCCGGCATGAGACAGATCCATGCCGCTTTCGAAGGACTCATGGATCTGGGCGTCTTCCGTCATCCGCCAATCATCGAGCACGAGGACATGTTCGGAGTCTACATCGGGCGGTGTCGTTTCCTCGATGATGAGAGGACCTGACAAACCGCGCGCTACCTGTTCCAGAGCGCCGGCATGCGGGTGGTACCAGTAGGTGCCCGCATCGGGCAGATCGAATTCGTAATCGAAAGTCTCTCCGGGTTGGACGGCGGGCTGCGAGAAGCCGGGCACACCGTCCATGTTGTTGGGCAGACGCAACCCGTGCCAGTGGATGGTTGTTGCTTCGTCCAAACCGTTGACCAGTTGAGCGCGAAGGCGATCGCCCTGTTTGAACCGCAGGGTCTGGCCGGGAATGGTGCCGTTATAGGACCAGACATCGGTCATGGAGTAGCCCGGCGGCGCCAGCTGAACCCGGCTTGGGGCCGGCTCAAGCCGAATTGCGGCCGATGTAGCATGGCCGGCAACAGGCAACAGGCTCGCTGCTGCAGATCCGGCCAGAAACTGGCGTCTGGATAACTTCACGTCTGGTCTCCTGTATCCTGACAGAAGATTGGTCACACAGAGGCAAAGATCAACGGTAATCCAAAGAAAAAGCCCCCGAGACAGAAAGTCACGGGGGCCGTTATTCGTGCGGGTCACCCCGCAAAAGCAATCGTCAGAAGCTTATCAGAGCATACCTTCGCGCTGTGCCTTTTTACGGGCCAGCTTGCGGGCACGGCGAATAGCTTCCGCCTTCTCGCGTGCTTTCTTCTCAGACGGCTTTTCGTAATGTTGCTTGAGCTTCATTTCCCGAAAAACGCCCTCACGCTGAAGTTTCTTCTTCAGGGCGCGAAGTGCCTGATCGACGTTGTTGTCGCGAACGCTTACCTGCATGTGGTGTCACCACCTTCCTAAGTTAGAGTTGCAAGAATTTGCAGGAAGTGGCCGTATAGCAAAGCGGACTTATGTTGTCTAGCATCACGAGACTGGAGCCAACTTAATGACTGAGATCCCCGACACTTCGCCCCGAGAGCAAATTCTCGATGCGGCATTGCCACATGTCGTGTTCGATGGATGGTCGGAAGAGGCCTTCCGCGCGGCGGTCCAGGATTCCGGAGTCGATTTTGCTTTGGCCAGATCCCTCTTTCCGAAAGGCGGGATTGATCTCGCGATTGCATTCCACAAACGCGGTGACGCGCAGATGATCGAACGTCTGCTACAGGAAGACCTGTCTGCCATGCGATTCCGGGACCGAATTGCCAGTGCTGTGCGGTACCGGCTTGAGGCGGTCGCGATGTTCAAGGAAGAGGTCCGGCGCGGCACATCACTTTTTGCACTGCCTCATAACGCGGCTGAGGGCGCGCGCCTGATCTGGGGCACAGCAGATGCGATCTGGTCGACGCTGGGCGATACCTCAGAGGATTACAACTGGTACACGAAGCGCGCGACACTTTCGGGTGTTTACGCTTCGGTTGTTTTGTTCTGGCTCGGAGATGAGACCGAGGGGCACGAGGCAACCTGGGAATTTCTCGACCGCCGGATCGAGAACGTGATGCAGTTTGAGAAGATGAAGGCACAGGTCAATGCCAATCCCCTTGCAGCGAAGTTCCTGTCGGGCCCGAACTGGCTGCTGTCGAAGGTTCGCAGGCCGATGGACATGCCCGATCCCGACTTGCCGGGGATCTTCCGCCCCCGGGGGTCGAAATGAGTATTCCTGACACCATGCGCGCGGTCGAGATTGCGGAACCGGGCGGCCCGGATGTCCTGCGCGTGACCGAGCGTCCGGTGCCAACCCCCTCGACCGGGCAGATCCTGATCAAGATAGACTATGCCGGTGTGAACCGCCCCGACGCATTGCAGCGGGCCGGGATGTATGATCCGCCGCCCGGTGCCTCTGATCTGCCGGGACTGGAAGCTTCGGGCAGGGTCGTCGCAGTCGGTCCGGGAGTTTCCGAACTCGCGATCGGGGACGCGGTTTGCGCGCTTCTTCCCGGTGGCGGATATGCGGAATATGCGGTCACCCCTGCGGCGCATGCGCTGCGGATCCCGTCTGGCCTGGGGCTCGATCAGGCTGCAGCGATTCCCGAAACCTACTTCACGGTTTTTTCCAACGTCTTCATGCGCGGTCACCTCAAAGCCGGGGAGCGTTTTCTGGTTCACGGTGGATCGTCGGGGATCGGAACCACTGCTATACAGTTGGCCAGTGTTTTTGGCGCGCGGGTTTTCACGACGGCTGGATCCGATGAGAAATGTGCGGCCTGCGTGAAACTGGGTGCTGAACGGGCGATCAACTACCACGACCATGATTTTGTCGATGTCATGCGCGCGGAGGGCGGCGCGGATCTGATCCTCGACATGGTGGGCGGCGACTATATCCCCCGCAACATCGATGCGCTCGCAC
>JABDPP010000133.1 GCA_013042765.1 Litoreibacter sp. | reverse complement strand
CAGGAAGATGCCCCACCGGCGGTTTGCCCGCTAAGGCGCGCTCTTGTGCAATGGTCACGATAGGAACAACTTTCGGCAGTTTTTCAGACAAGTTCGCTCGATATCACTGAGTTAATCTTTTGTTAGGAATTGGTGACATGTTGAACAATCTTACGCGTAGAAACGCGATCTTTGCTGCTGGTCTTGCTGTTTTGGCTTCTACCGGAACTGCCCTCGGACTTAGCTTTCCCCAAATCGATATGAATAATGACGGGAACCTGACCCGTACTGAATTGGTGTCTGCCCTCGGTCTGTCCGGGGCGAAACGTGCCTTGCGCGAGTATGATCTGAACCGCGACCGGATGTTGTCTCGGGACGAAGCGACATCTTCCGAGGGAAATTCGGGTGAGGAGGTCGGCGGAATTGAGACCTCCGAAATCACTGCAAGCATTCTGTCCGACGATCCGCAGGACAAGGCCGAGGCGCCCAAAGAAGAGACCAAGGACGACAAGGAAGAGCTGAAGGAAGCAAAACCTGACGCGTCGAGTGAGAAGGTCCAGAAGGCCGAGCAAAGGGCTCAGAAAGCCAAGCAAAAGGCTCAAGCAGCCAAGCAAAAGGCCAAAAAGGCTCAGAAGCAGGCCCAGAAGGCCAAGAAGAATGTAGCTTCTGCCAAGAAGAAAGCTCAGAACGCCAAGCAAGCCGCAGCCACCGCCGCGAAACAGGCGAAACAGGATTTCGACAACAAGAAGCAGGCCAATAAGGCCGCAAAGAAAGCCAAACAGACTGCACAAAGAGCCAAGAAGGCCGCTCAGAAGGTAGAGGCGGCCAATAAACGGGCGAAGAAAGCCCAGCAGAAGGTGCAGGTCACAAAGAAACAGGCCCAGAAGGCCCAACAGCAGGCGAAGAAAGCCCAGAAAGCTGTCAAGAAAGCCAAACAGCAGGCCAAGAAGGCCACTGCAACGGCCGCACCGCGTAAGCTGGAAACACGTGACCCCGCAGAAGTTGCGCGCGAGCGCAAGCGGGATCGCGACTTCCGCAAGGGCAAGCTCGGCGACGACTGAGCCAACCCGGCCGCAAGGCCAGTCCCGCAGACAGAACAGACCGCGCGATCCCGAACCGGGCCGCGCGGTTTTTCATTTTCCACACAGGGGGTATCTACATGGCTTCCTGCCAGGCTTTGAGCGTTTCGCTGGGATAGAGGAACATCACGATATTCAGGGTCAGCCCGTCGCGGATGATGAAGCCCGTCAGGACCTCAAACCCGATCACCGTCACGACGCTCACCCAAATGGGCACTCGCAGCGCGATCCCGAACCCTACAATCATCACCAGAATATCGGCCGTCGAATTGATGACGCTGTCGCCGAAATAATCCGCCGAAACAGTCGTGTAGCGGTAGTGTTCGATGACCCTTTCGGTGTTCTCGACAATCTCCCAGGCGCATTCGAGGGCGGTTGCTCCGACCAGCCGCCATCCAACAGAGATCCAGCGCGCGGCGAACCAGAGCGCCGCGTAGAACAGGATACCGTGCAGCAGATGGGACGGCGTATACCAGTCCATCAGATGTTGTGAGTTCTCGCCGCTCAGTGACTCGCCATGCCAGAGCTTGACGTAGCCGCAATCACAGATCGGCACGCGCCCCATCCAAAGCAGAATGCACGCCGTCACGACGATCAGACCCGCGGTAATCCAAAAGGGAAGGGCGCGGAGCCGGGTCATGGCAAGCGCGGGTTCAGGCGATTGCCGTGCGCGGTGCCGTTCAAAGTGTCGCGCCTTAGGTTCAGGGCCCTACGCATCCTCGGAGACATCTTGCGTCTGCCGGCCCAGCCCCTCGATCCAAAGCTCCATCCGGTCACCTTTCTTGAGGTAGACCGGCTCGGGTTTCATGCCGGTGCCGACGCCCGGAGGTGTGCCAGTGGAAATCAGGTCGCCCGGATGCAGCGTCATCAACTGAGACAGGTGCGAGATGATCTGCGCCACCGTGAAGATCATCGTGCGGGTATTGCCCGTTTGCATGCGCTTGCCATTGAGATCGAGCGTCATCGACAGGTTCTGCGGATCTTCAATTTCGTCGCGCGTCACCAGCCAAGGCCCCACCGGCCCGAACGTGTCGCAGCTTTTGCCCTTGGTCCATTGGCCCGAGAGGTTAAACTGGAAATCGCGCTCGCTAACGTCATTGACGACGCAATAGCCCGCGACATGATCAAGCGCTTCTTCCTCGGATATATATTTGGCGGTCTTGCCGATCACGACGCCCAGCTCGATTTCCCAGTCGCCATGGGTCGAGCCGCGCGGCATCATCACTGTGTCATCGGGGCCCACGATCGCGGAATTGGCCTTGAGAAACAGGATCGGGTGATCAGGGATCGGCAGGCCGGTCTCCTCGGCATGGTCGGAGAAGTTCAAGCCAATGCACAGAAACTTCCCGATATCGCTGACGCAGGGGCCGAAGCGCGGGGTACCCGACACGGCAGGAAGCATGGCCGGATCAAGTGCCCGCAGCTGATCCAGATCAGCGTCGCCCAGCATTCCACTTGAAATGTCGCCGAGCTGGCCCGAGAGGTCGCGCAGCGTGCCACCCTCGTCGATCAGGCCGGGTTTTTCAGCGCCGGGTTCCCCGTAACGTACCAGTTTCATGAAATATTTCCTTCTTCTGTTCTTTCGTGGCGAGCTTCGCTGCGCGCGTCAGGCCTGCCGTTTTGACCGCTACGAAAACATTCCGCTCGTCTCGCGTCAATCATTGCGCCAGCGGCTATTGGGGTGCTGGGCCACGCAGGAAGATCTGAACATCGGCCACATTGGTTCCGGTTCCGCCCGTGATCACCAGATCCCCGGCGGCGTTCAGGGCCCGGTTGCTGTCATTATTGGCAAGACAGGCGGCAGCGTCCTCGCCGGCCTGCGCGATCCGCGCAAGGGTCGTACCATCGACCAGCCCACCTGCGGCCTCAGTGGGGCCATCCCGCCCATCCGTGCCACCACTGAGAAACACCCAATCTTCACCCAACGCGTCCGCGGCCAGGGCCATGCGCAGGGCGAGGTCCTGGTTGCGGCCGCCAAGGCCGGTTCCGGTCAGGGTCACGGTGGTCTCGCCGCCGAACAAAAGCGCCTCGCCCGGCTGCGCGGTCTTCGCAATGTCCGCGAGCTCGGGAGCAACTTCTGCCACATTGCCGGTTAGGTCATCCGCCACGATCCGCGCGCGCCAACCCTGCGCTGCATCGAGCATAGCCTCAAGGCTGCGCCGGTTCGAACAGATCAGGTGGTTTTTTGCAGGCGTCGCAGGCGGCGTGTCCCGTTCCGACTGGCTCAGAACCTCTTGAACCGAGCTGGGCATCTTCTCGAAGATCCCCAGATCCTCCAGCAGCTTGCGTGCCGTCTCCCGTGTTCCGATGGGGGAGGCAGTTGGCCCGCTGGCAATCGCACGTAAATCGTCGCCGATCACGTCCGACAGGATGAACGCCTCGACCCGCGCCGGGGCGGCCAGCGCTGTCATCCCGCCACCCTTCAGGCGCGAGAGTTGCTGGCGCACCATGTTCATCTGGTTGATATCAACACCTGCCGCCAGAAGCAGCTCACTAACCCGGGCCTTGTCGGCAAGGCTGACACCCGCCACAGGGGCGGGCAGCAGGGCAGAGCCGCCCCCGGAGATCAGCGCGATCACCGTATCTTCTGCCTGCGCCTCTTCGAGCAGGGCGATCACGCCCGCACCGGCCTTCAGCCCGTTCTCATCGGGGACGGGATGGCCGGCTGTGATCACTGTGCAGCCCGCGATCGCGGCCTCGTTCTCGTAATTGGTGACCGCCAGCGCGCGGCATTGGGCGCCTTGCGGGACATGGCGCAACGCCTCGCGCATCATCGGGCAGGCGGCCTTGCCCACGGCAATCACGAACAACTTGCCGCCGGGGTCCATGTCAATCGGGTGCGCTTCCAGTTGCCGTTTCAGGGCCGCTGCCGGATCGGCCGCCCCGATCGCTACCTCGAACAGCTGCCGCGCGGCCGCGCGCAAAGTCTCTCGCATCTCGCTCATGCGCCCTCTATCGCAGAGATCGCGCGGACACGAAAGACGGGAAAGGGGCGGAACCGGCGACCACCGGCGCTGTCCGGGATGACCAGCGGGCAGGGCGGCGTTTCGCGACCTTGACGCTTGACCGTACGGCCCCCATCTCAGGCCCTAGGGAAAACCTTGCCACCTCCCCTTGCAGCCGGATTCTTCCGCAACTAACGTGATGTTCAGCTTTACAACGCATGACCCCTAAAACAGAGGCAAACAGGCAATGCACGATCCAGTCGATACTTATATGAACCTCGTTCCCATGGTGGTCGAACAGACCAGCCG
>JABDPP010000132.1 GCA_013042765.1 Litoreibacter sp. | reverse complement strand
GCCAGTCGTTCGATATTGGCGGGGCGGGGGGCCGGCTTCAGGTTGGCCAAGCCGCCAAGCGCGCCGGCCTCTGCGCGCGCGCTGGCAATGGCCGCGTCGCGAGCACGTGCGTTCTCCGGGCGGAGCTGCGGGCGGATCGCGGCCAGCTCTGACCGGGTCCGCCCGCCGAGAAGTGCCCGTTCACGGGCTTCAATCAGGTCATCGGGGCGGGGTTCGGGCCTGAAACCCGCGAGCCGCTCATCAACCTGCAGTGTCTGCTCGACGACCGCGCCATCCGGCCGCTGGAGCGCCGCTATCGGCGGTTTCCCTGCAAAGATCAGGATGCCGTTTGCATTTAACGCGCCCTCTGGTGTCGGTTTCACAAGGCCACGTGCGTCCAGATCGAATACTGTCCCGGCTGGCGGTGGGCTGGTCAGCTTGTTCTGAAGCCTGTCGGTTCTGCCGGAAAACGTCGAAAGGGCCGGGGCGTCTTCGAAGGCCAGGCTCGGATCCAGGGATGCTATATAGAGACCTTCCAGTGTCGCGGGTCTCACGGCATCGCTCAATTTCGGTGACATCTGCCAGATACCAGTTGCGACATAGGCGGTCTCCGCCCCCGTCTCGTCAACCGGTCCGGTGAGGGTCGGGGCTGCGAGATCAACTGCCGCCCCTTGCGATGCGTCGCCCGCTAGATTTGTCTGATCGGGAACCACTGCCGGTGCGATCCTGACGGGGGCTGGGTTGGCGGCTGAAGCCACGACATCTTCGTTCTCAGGCGGGTTTTGTAAAGTGGGCTTGGCCCGCAAGGTGACCGGATCCATAGCGCTTTCGACGGTGACGTTCTCAAGGCTACCGGTCTCAAGCTTGCTCAACCCGGTTTGCGCGGCTGCCGTTTCGGGCACGGCCGGAGGCTGTGGGTCTTGAACTGGTACGGCAAGTTCGACCGGCTCGGGGGCGCCGCCGATATAGCCGGTCGCATAAGCGCCGACGAAAAGGATGCCGACCAGCGAAACAAACGCAAGGATCAGCGCGATTGGGGCAGGGCCGGATGTACTCTGGCGGGCCGCCAGTTCCGCGATCGGGTCTCTCTGAACCGGGGTTTTTGCTGTCGTGGTACCGGTCGCCTGCAACTCTGGCGCAGGGGGCGGCGGGATCACCGGAACCGGGTTGGGAGCCTTCACGATGATCGATGATTTCGGTCGATCTGGAACGATTGCCTTTCTGGGTGTCGGCTTGCCCGGCGTGTCCGGTCGTCCGATTGCGATACGCCCCGGAACCGTGGACAAGGCCTTACCAACCTCTTCAACTGCGTCGCCATCGCTATATTTTCGTGTCGTGAAAAAACCGGATGTCGATGTGGACGGCACCGTGTCGGCGGAATCCTGCGCAGTTTCAGGTTTATCGCCGGTAGCAGCCGGTTCCTGCACGGGAACATCGGGGCTGGCCAGCGGCTCCGTGATCTCGGAGGCGGGGGCTCGAGAGGCTCCGCTGCTCGAGAGCTGCTGTGTCGCGCCCTCAGTTTTTCCAAGGTCCGGAGGCCTCGAGAACAGTGTGGGGCCCGGCCGGGCGGTAAAGGCTATGGCGTTTAGGTTATAGGGCGAAATAAATTCTTCTGCCTCGCGCAGGGTTTCGCGCGCAACGGCTGCGATCCGCACCTCGGGTCCGTCGCCGTCCGTGTCGTAAACCAACTCTTCTATCTTGTAGGGTGTGCGCTCCTCGAGAGCGGCCTCAACCTCCGATTTCACATCATTTTCAATGGAAATAGTGGCGTAAAGCAGTTGCGACTCGGGCAGAATCAACTCGGTTGTGAAGCCTTCGCCTTCCAGCGCCTCGGCGGTCATCCGCAACTCGTTGAGGTCACTGGCGAGGGTCTCGGAGTCGAGCGCGACACTCGCGATAGGATCCCATGCTGCATCCGCCGTGGCACGGTGCAACAGGACTATCCCGTCCTCAGAAAGGTCCAACGCGAAATTCGAGTTCATTTCCAGATGTATCAGCCCAAGATCCAGCACGAGACAGGTAGATGCCCCATTTCGCGCATCCCTACATAACCCAGATTAAGGATCAGAGAAAGAACAAGACGAATGGCAATGGCGCGACCTCGGCAGCTTCGCTAGGCTCTCTGGGAAACTATCAAAAGGACTATGCCTATGAAGTACGTTGCTCTGATTTGCATTTGCCTTGGTCTTGCTTTTCCCGGCTACGCGGACGACGCGGGACGTATCACCGTCTCAGGTGAAGGTCGCAGCAGCGAAGCGCCGGATATCGCGACGATTACGGTGGGTGTCAGCCATGAAGACAAGACCGCCACGGGCGCCCTTGCGATTGTGAGTGAGCGCACCGGTGCGTTTCTCGATCAGATGGAGGCTATGGGGATTGAGGAACGGGATCTGCAGACGAGTCAGCTCTCGCTGAACCCGCAATGGACTTATATCAAGAAAGGCGGGCGCGAGAGAAACGAGGTTACCGGCTACGTGGCCTCGAATCTTGTGACCGCGAAAATCCGGGATCTGGATAGCCTTGGATCAGTACTCGACAAGGTTGTTGCCAGCGGCGCCAACACGTTTCGCGGATTGAACTTCGGCTTTGCCGATCCGACCCCCCTTAAGGATGTTGCGCGGGAACTGGCCGTGAAGGATGCCATGCGAAAGGCGCAGCTTCTTACAAAGGCGGCGAACGTGGAACTGGGTCGTCTGGTGACGATCAGCGAAGCCGGTAATTTCCAACCACCGATGCCGATGGCCCGCGCAAGTATGGAAGCCATGAGTGACGCGGTGCCGATTGCGCAGGGCGAGTTGACGCTCACAGCGCGGGTTACATTGGTCTACGAGATCGAAGAGTGAGCGCACGGGTCTGAAAAGCCCCGGCGGCCCGAAAAAAGACCGCCGGGATATACTGTCAGGCCGTTGCCTTGGTCAGCGCCTGGTCGAGATCTGCGATCAGGTCATCAGCGTCCTCGATCCCGATGGAGATACGTACCACGTTGGGGGCTGCGCCTGCGGCTTCCTGCTGCTCGACTGTCAGCTGCCGGTGGGTCGTGGAGGCGGAGTGGATGATCAACGAGCGGGTGTCGCCGAGATTGGCCACGTGAGAGAAGATCTCAAGGGAATCAACCAGCTTGACGCAGGCCTCGTAGCCGCCCTTCACCGCGAAGGTGAACAGGCCGCCTGCACCTTTGGGGCAGATCTTTTCGACGCGGCCATAATAGGGCGAGGACTTCAGGCCGGCATAGGTGACATAATCCACGCGTCTGTCCTTCTCGAGCCATTCAGCGATCTTCGAAGCGTTCTCCACGTGACGCTCCATACGCAGAGACAGCGTTTCGATACCCATCAGAGTGTAATGCGCCGCTTGCGGGTTCATCGTCATGCCCAGATCACGCAGACCCACGGCGATGCTGTGGAAGGTAAAGGCGAGGGGGCCGAAGGTCTCGGCGAACTTCATGCCGTGATAGGCGGGTTCCGGCTCCGACATGGAGGGGAACTTGCCCGAGGCCGCCCAGTCGAACTTGCCTGAATCCACGACTGCGCCACCGGTGACGGTGCCATTGCCGGTGAGGTATTTGGTTGTGGAATGCACCACCAGCGTCGCGCCATGCTCGATCGGGCGACACAGGTAAGGTGTGGCCGAAGTGTTGTCGACGATCAGCGGCAAGCCGGCTGCGTCAGAAATGGCGCTGATCGCGTCGAGATCGGTGATATAGCCGCCCGGATTGGCAATCGACTCGCAGAACAATGCGCGGGTGTCGTCGTCGATAGCGGCCCTTACCGCGGCTTCATCGTCGAAATCCACGAATTTCGCCGACCATCCGAAGCGTTTGATGGTCTGGCTGAATTGGGTGACGGTCCCGCCGTAAAGCCGGGTCGACACAACAATGTTGCAGCCTGGCTGCATCAGCGGGAAGAGCGCCATGATCTGCGCCGCATGCCCCGATGAGCAGCAAACCGCGCCCACGCCGCCTTCCAGCGTTGCGACCCGTTCCTGCAGAACCGCAACTGTCGGGTTGGTCAGGCGCGAATAGATATATCCCACTTCCTGAAGATTGAACAAAGCTGCGGCGTGCTCCGCGTCCCGAAAGACGTACGCGGTGGTCTGATAGATCGGCGTCTGGCGCGCACCCGTGGCCGGGTCGGGCCGGGCACCGGCGTGAATTTGAAGCGTATCGAAGCCGTAGCTGTCGGTATCGGACATGATCTGATTTCCTCCTCAGGCAATTTCGGCGCACATTAGGGCCTTGGCCTGAGGGCTACAATGGGGAAGCGTTCGGAGCGCAAGATCATTCGAGCGCACCGCATCCCCACAGCTCGCAGCCGTGAGCAAGCTCAGAGTTTTGGATAGTCGTTACACCCGGTTATCGGGGCCTTGGCGGGCGATGCCCGTCAAGGCATCACTGACAATAGTCCGTCGCGGCCGAGGAGAAAGACTTGTAGCGCTGCCAGAATTCCTCATGGCTCCTCCGGTCGGACTGGCGGATCTCCTGTGCCCGGTGCGGGTCTGCGAAAAAGCTCGCGGCGACCTTTTGATCGGATTTCTCAAGCGTGAGATCCGCGACTTGCTGGATGCAACCACACAATTGCCGCGACGCGTTGGTTCGATCGGATTGCAGGCAGGCACGCTCGATTTTGCCGGCCTGTGCCGGGAGGGTCGTGAAAAGACAGGCGAACGCCAGAACGACGATGCGATACATGGGGGCCTCGATTATCTGCTCGTTTTTTTTATTGCAGCAACCATGACGCAAAACGCTTTAAGAAACAATCTACAGCAACATCATGGCCTTAAATTGTGATGTTCGGGTCGAGCGTGCCCCTTTCCGGCCATCGCGTCTCTGCGTGATAGGC
>JABDPP010000130.1 GCA_013042765.1 Litoreibacter sp. | reverse complement strand
CGGAGAACCGTGCGCAGTACATCCCGATTGACGAAGCGACCGACGATGATCAGACCCTCAATATCTCCGGCACCGAGTTGCGGCGCCGCCTGTCCGAAGGGCTGGAAATCCCGGAATGGTTCAGCTTCCCGCAAGTGGTGGAAGAGCTGCGCAAATCCCGCCCGCCGCGCGCCCAGCAGGGCTTCACGGTGTTTTTCACCGGCTTCTCCGGTTCCGGCAAATCCACCATCGCCAATGCGCTGATGGTCAAGCTGATGGAGATGGGCGGGCGTCCGGTAACGCTGCTTGACGGCGATATCGTGCGCAAGAACCTCAGCTCCGAGCTTGGGTTCTCCAAGGAGCATCGCGATCTGAACATCCGCCGGATCGGCTATGTCGCCTCTGAGATCACCAAGAATGGCGGCATCGCCATCTGCGCGCCAATTGCCCCCTATGCCACGACCCGGCGCGCCGTGCGTGAGGATATCGAAGGCTTCGGTGCCTTTATCGAGGTGCATGTCGCCACTTCGATCGAGGAATGCGAACGGCGT
The DNA here is from genome assembly GCA_013042765.1 of Litoreibacter sp. Classification (GTDB taxonomy): domain Bacteria; phylum Pseudomonadota; class Alphaproteobacteria; order Rhodobacterales; family Rhodobacteraceae; genus Litoreibacter. The sequence goes on along the minus strand of JABDPP010000130.1, from coordinate 8,323 downwards.
GACCGCAAGGGGCTCTACAAGCTGGCGCGCGAAGGTAAAATCAAGGAATTCACCGGAATTTCCGATCCTTACGATGTTCCGGAGAGCCCGGAGTTGCGCGTTGAGACCGAGAATGTGGATGTGGACCACTGCGCCCATCAGGTCATTTTGAAGCTCGAAAGCATGGGCCTGATCGCCGCCTGAAGATCACCTTAGAGAAAGGGCACCGAACGCTGCGTTCAGGGGTGCGAAACGGGTGTGGGGCTATCTCTCCGGCCCATGTCATCTGTCGCCCGTCCTTTCCTGCACGACGTCACGGACCGGTTGCGCGCCACGGCGCTGCACCTGTCTTCGGGGTTTGTATTCCTTGTCTGCTGGGGCAGCCTGACGCTGGGCGCGGCGATCTGGGTCGGCGCCAATTTCGCGCAGAACGGTCAGGAAGCCGCCGCACTCAGGGACACCAATACCGATCTGACGGTAATCGAGGACACGCTGCGGCTGGCCACGCGCACGCGGCTGGCCCAGCTGGAATGGTTGCTGGATCCGTCTGCGGAGAACAGCGTGCAGCTGCGCCACGCGCAGGTGGCGCTGGGGGCCGGCATTCGGAGCCTCAATCAACCCTCCGGCATCCCGTCGGTTGCGCTGAACCTGCTGGAGCTGCGCCAGATCAATGATGCGATCATGGCGGAGACCGGACAGCTCTCGGCCGGCGAGCTGCGCAACTCGTTCCTGCATGGCGAGCTGAATCGCAAATCACGGATTTTCTTTGAGAAACTGACCCGGGAGCGGATCAGGCTGGAGACATTGCGGCTGGAACAACAACTCAAGGCGCAGGACATCCGCAAAGCCACCCTGCCCGCCCTGATCCTGATCGCCCTGCTCTTCGTGGCGCTGTTCGTGAAGCTCGTGCTGCGGTATCGCCGCGATCAGGCGCTGGCGCTGCGGGCCACGTATCTTGAGCAGGTGGCACAGGAGAGCGACCGGGCCGATATTCTCGCTCGTGAGCTGAACCATCGGGTGAAGAACCTGTTTGCCGTGATTTCGGCCATCGTGTCGATGACAGCACGGACCGAAAGCGAACCGCTGACGGCGGCCCGCAAGACCGCGCTGCGGATCGAGGCGCTGGCGCGGGCGCATGAGATTTCGACCAATTCGCACGGGCTGCCCGAGACGGCGGTGCCGGCCACCGTGACCACCCTGCTCGATCAGGTGGTCGCGCCCTACAAACCGGAGAAGGCGCGGTTCAAGGTGCGGGGCGACAACGTGATCCTGCCGCCATCCATGGTGACACCCCTGGGGCTGATCACCAGTGAGCTGGCCACCAATGCGCTGAAATACGGGGCCTGGTCCACCGGCGATGGCGTGATCGAGATTGATCTGCACGCGCGGGCGGACGGGCAATTGAAACAGCTAATCTGGACGGAAAACGGCGGGCCGCGAATTGTGCCGGACATGGCATGGGTCGCGGGGTTCGGCACGACGCTGATCGATCTTTCCTTGCGTCAGCTCAACGGCCGCATCTCCCGGACATGGGCCGAGACCGGGCTACGCCTGACACTTCAGTTCGCCGAGACATCGGCCACCACAATTGGGTAAGGGGAATGAACAGGCTAAAGGGCAAACATATCCTGATTGTCGAGGACGAGGCGCTGCTGGGCTTCGACCTCCTGCATGCAGTGGCGGGTGCGGGCGCCGGTGTGACCGGACCCTGCCGCACGCTGGGTGAGGCGATGAAGGCGGCAAAAAGCATCCCGATCAGCGCTGCGGTGCTGGATGTCGAATTGCAGGGGGAGATGGTCTACCCGCTGGCGGATTTCCTCGGTCACCGGTCCATCCTGTTCGTCTTCCACACCGGCAGCGCCGACATGGAGGCCCTGCGCAGGCGTTATGCGGCCGTGCCGATCTGCAAGAAACCCAGCACGGGGCATTTCATCGTGGATGTTCTGGTCAGGGAGATCATGCCCTGAGACCGCAGGGTGTCAAAGGGCTACAGCCTGTCTTGGAAGATCAGTGCACCGTAACCGGCGCGTAGTCATTCTGGCGGGCCAGCGCGAAGGCCATTTTGCGGTCCTTCACCAGTGCCAGCCGCTCCCCGTCAGAAGCGTGGACGGCGAAAATCTGACCGGCCTCACCGGCTTCTTTGCGAATCTCGTCGGGAAGCTCGGCCACGTCGACCGGGCGCACGTAAACGATGCGATCCTCGATTTCGGTTTTCAGATCCAAGGGTGTTTTCATGACATGCCTCCTTTCAGCTTGCTCTTGTCCTGCGCGTTGTTGATCTTGATCGTCTGCACGACGGTTTCGGGCAGCGCGCGGCGTAAATCCACGTGCAAAAGGCCGTTTTCCATGTTTGCCCCGGCCACGTCGACGCCATCGGCCAGCACAAAGGCCTTTTGGAACTGGCGCCCGGCAATGCCCCGGTGCAGGTAGATCTTCTTTCCGTCATCCTCGGGCTGTTTGCCCCGGATCACCAGCTGGCGGTCCTCTACGGTGATTGAAAGGTCGTCTTCGGAAAACCCGGCAACGGCAAGCGTAATGCGGAACTCATGCTCATCGGATTGTTCGATATTGAACGGCGGGTAGCCATCATTTCCCGCTTTCGCGGTCCGTTCGACCAGACGTTCCAGCTGGTCAAATCCCAACAGGAACGGATGAGCCCCAAAGGCGAGTTTTGTCATGCCATAGTCCTTTATGATCAGCGACTTTGCAGATATCAGGCCCCGTTTCGGCGACCTCTTCTGAATTTGGGGGGCAAATCCCATTCCTGCAACCCTTGGGGCGTGAATTTGGGCGGAATTCCTTTGTAAGAGAGGGAAAATCGCGTAGTCTTGAGGCTCGCTGCAACCGCCACAGGCCCGCTCCTCGCGATGAATTCCGCCGTCAACATGTCGCCGAAAGACGTTTTGCGCGTCAAACTTGAGGTGCTCAAGCGTGAGCATCGGGATCTTGATGCGGCCATCGAGGCGCTGCAGGCGGCCCCGGCGGTGGACCAGTTCACGGTGCGACGGCTAAAAAAGCAGAAACTGGCCCTCAAGGACAGGATCGCGCTGATCGACGACCAGTTGACCCCGGATATCATTGCATAATCACGCCCGCTCGCTATAAGGGCGCTTCCTTTGGGACGAGGGTCAGATGACAGACGTAAAAGCAGGGATCATCATGGGCAGCCAGTCGGACTGGCCAACCATGAAGGAAGCCGCCGATATTCTCGACACGCTCGGGGTGGCCTACGAGGCGAAGATCGTCTCGGCGCACCGGACCCCGGACCGGCTGTGGGATTATGGTCGGGGCGCGGCAGAACGCGGCTTGCAGGTGATCATCGCAGGCGCTGGCGGCGCGGCGCACCTGCCGGGCATGATGGCCTCGAAAACCCGGATCCCGGTGATCGGCGTGCCGGTCCAGACCAAGGCGCTCTCAGGCGTCGACAGCCTTTATTCCATCGTCCAGATGCCGCGCGGCTATCCAGTGGCCACCATGGCGATCGGCGCGGCGGGCGCGGCCAATGCCGGCCTGATGGCGGCCGGCATTCTGGCCCTGCAAGACAACGCGCTTGCAGCCCGGCTCGACGACTGGCGCGCGGCGCTTTCGGCTTCCATTCCGGAGACCCCGAGCAATGACTGAGCCCCTGCCCACCGGGGCGACAATCGGGATTCTTGGCGGCGGCCAACTGGGCCGTATGCTCGCGGTTGCGGCCTCCCGTCTGGGGCTGAAAGTCCACATCTTTGAGCCGGGCGCAGAGCCGCCTGCGGGCCAGACAGCGCATCGCGTCACGACCGCGCCTTACACCGACGAGGCGGCTCTGCGCGCGTTCGCCGAGAGCGTCGATGTAATCACCTATGAGTTTGAAAACGTGCCGACCTCGGCGCTCGACCTGCTGGAAGGCGCGTGCGAGATCCGCCCCGGACGACTGGCGCTGGCGACCTCGCAAGACCGGCTGAGCGAGAAGACCTTCCTGCAGGGGCTGGGTCTTAAAACCGCACCTTTTGCCGACGTGGCAACGCTGGATGATCTGACCCGCGCGCTGGAAGAGATCGGCGCGCCGGCCATTCTGAAAACCCGCACGCTGGGCTATGACGGCAAGGGGCAGGCCCGGCTCAAATCCGCGGATGACGCGGCGGGCGCTTTCGAGGCGATGACGGGCGCACCTGCCCTGCTCGAAGGGTTTATCGAATTCAGCCACGAGGTCTCCGTGATCGGGGCGCGCAGCGCCGACGGGCAAGTGGCCTGTTTTGATCCCGGCGAGAATGTGCATCGCGACGGCATCCTGCACACCACGACGGTCCCCGCACGGCTGAGTGCGGCACAGCGCACGGACGCGATCCTTCTGACCGGGCAAATCCTAAATGCTCTGGATTACGTGGGTGTTTTGGGGGTCGAGCTTTTCGTCACGCCGCAGGGGCTTCTGGTCAACGAGATCGCACCGCGGGTGCACAACTCGGGCCACTGGACCCAGAATGGCTGCGTGATCGACCAGTTCGAGCAACATATCCGCGCGGTGGCGGGCTGGCCTTTGGGCGACGGTGGGCGCCATTCGGATGTGGTGATGGAAAACCTGATCGGCTCCGATATGGACCGGGTTCCGGAGCTTTCCAGCGATCCGGGCGTCGCACTGCATCTTTACGGCAAGGCGGCGGTCAAGCCGGGCCGCAAGATGGGGCATTTAAACCGCCTGACGCCGCAGGGCTAAGCGAGGTTTCAGTCGGCGCGCTGGATCGGGCGGGCGATATCCTCGACCGCCTCTTCGACCACGTCTTCGACCACTTCCGCAATCTCGCCGACCACGTCGCCGATGGTCAGATCTTCCTCGAACGCGCCGCTTTCGAGGAATTTCAGCGTCTGGGCGACCACCAGCGGTGAATTCATCATGAAGGTATGGGTCACTGACAGCGCCAGAAAATCGTCCATACCGGCGACCTTGGTGCTGTCGACCGAGACCTTGCCGTCATCCTCGCCGGGAATAATGGAGGAATAAAACGGGTTGAGGCTCTGAGTGCCCGCGATCACGCCCAGCTCAAAATCTGCAGGCCCAAGCTGGTTGGGCAGCGAGTCGGGGCCTGAATGAAGCTCGTCCCCGGCAGGCCCGTTGACCCAGCCGAACGCGCCCCAGAGGCTGAGCCGGTCGACCAGTTCCGAGCCCTTGTTGGGCGGTGCCAGCATCACCACGCGCCCCAGGTTGGGCATCTCGTGCTCCGCCAGCCAGACCCGAACAAGGATGCCGCCCATGGAATGGGTCACGAAATGCACCGTTTGCTTGTCATCGCACTTGGCAAGCGCCTCGGGGATCGTGCTGTCGGTTAGCGTGCGGATCGTGTTGCTGGTAGATTTGTAATTCGGGTTCACCGTCTGGTAGCCCGAGGCCTTCAGCGTCTCCTCCATCACGCTGAGTGAAAAGGAAGTGCGCAACAGTCCGTGCAGCAGTACCACGCAATCGGCGCGCGCGGTCGCGGTCGTCAGAAGCAGGGCAAAGAGGAAGGCCAGGATGCGCATGCCTCATTATATAATCAATTCGGGACGCGGATTCACCACCCGCTTGCATCGACCTTACGTCACACGTATGGCGGGGCCATGGCAGTTACCCCACGTATCGCGACGCGCGCCGTCATAATCGAGGATAACCGGCTCCTTCTGGTCAATGCCTGGGGTGGCGGGGTGTCGGATCTGTGGTGCGCGCCGGGTGGGGGTGTGAATGTCGGCACCTCTCTGCCGGAGAACCTGATCCGCGAGGTCCATGAGGAGACCGGTCTTCAGATCGAGGTGGGTCGACCCTGCCTCGTCAACGAGTTCCACGACCCGAACTCGACCTTCCACCAGATCGACGTCTATTTCCGCTGCCGGATCGTTGCGGGCGGCCTCGATCACGACTGGCGCGACCCCGAGGGGATCGTGACCGAGCGGCGCTTCTTCAAGCGCGCGGAGCTGAACGCCATCCGGCTGAAGCCCGACAGCCTGCCCGACGTGGCTTTCGCTCCGGAAGGCGCGCTCAGCTATGATCCGCTGGAGCCACTGATCCGCTGAAATCCATCGGACGCTGTTGACATCTCCACCGGTCCAGCCACATGTATCGCCGCCAGAGGCTTTCGCATCGGAAAGGGAATTCATGCCAGTTGTCGTCGTCGAGTCGCCCGCCAAGGCTAAGACAATCAACAGTTATCTCGGCTCCGATTACACCGTTCTGGCGTCCTACGGCCATGTACGCGACCTGCCGCCCAAGGACGGCTCGGTCGATCCCGATCATGATTTCGACATGAAATGGGAGATTGCCAATGACAGCCGCAAACATGTCAAAGCGATCGCCGACGCGTTGAAAGACGACAATGCCCTGATCCTCGCCACCGACCCCGATCGCGAGGGGGAGGCGATCAGCTGGCACCTCGAAGAGGCGCTCAGAAAGCGCAAGGCGATCAAGAAGGACACGCCGGTCAGCCGCGTCGTTTTCAACGCCATCACCAAATCCGCCGTCACCGAGGCGATGAAGAACCCGCGTCAGGTCGATGAGCCGCTGGTCCATGCCTACCTGGCCCGGCGCGCGCTCGACTATCTCGTGGGGTTCAAGCTGTCGCCGGTGCTGTGGCGCCGCCTGCCCGGTGCGAAATCCGCAGGCCGCGTGCAGTCGGTCTGCCTGCGCCTGATCGTCGACCGCGAGATGGAGATCGAGAAGTTCAAGCCGCAGGAATACTGGTCAGTGAAGGCGATGCTCGCCACGCCGCGCGGCCAGGACTACGAGGCGCGCCTGACGGTGCTGGGCGGCCAGAAGCTCGACAAGTTTGATATCGAGAATTCGACCGCCGCCGAACTTGCCGTGCAGGCGATCAGTTCGCGCGATCTCAGCGTTACCTCGGTGGAGGCCAAGCCCGCCAACCGCAACCCCTCCGCCCCGTTCATGACCTCGACCCTCCAGCAGGAGGCCAGCCGCAAGTTCGGCATGGGCGCGCGCCAGACGATGAGCGCGGCGCAACGCCTCTACGAGGCCGGCTACATCACCTATATGCGGACCGACGGTATCGACATGGCCCCCGAGGCGGTGATGTCGGCACGCGATGCGATCAAGGAGAAATACGGCGAAAGCTACCTGCCGAACTCGCCGCGCATGTACAAGAACAAGGCCAAGAACGCGCAGGAGGCCCACGAGTGCATCCGGCCCACCGACATGCGCCGCAACGCCGCCCAGATCAAAACCACCGATGCCGATCAGCGCAAGCTCTACGACCTGATCTACAAGCGCACCATCGCCAGCCAGATGGCCGCCGCCCGGATGGAGCGCACCACGATCGACGTGGGCTCTGCCGATGGGCAGATCGGCCTGCGCGCCACGGGTCAGGTCGTGCTCTTCGACGGCTTCCTGAAGATCTACGAAGAGGGTCGCGACGACGCCGCGAATGGCGACGATGACGACAAGCGGCTGCCGCAGATCGCCGAAGGCGAAGCCGCCGAGAAACGTTCGGTCACGCCCGAGCAGCATTTCACCCAGCCGCCGCCCCGCTACACCGAAGCGAGCCTTGTGAAGCGGATGGAAGAGCTCGGCATCGGCCGGCCCTCCACCTATGCCTCGATCGTCACGACGATCCAGGACCGCGAATATGTCCGCAAGGAAAAGAACCGGCTGATCCCGGAAGACAAAGGCCGGCTGGTCACCATCTTCCTGTCCAATTTCTTCCGCAAATACGTGGGCTACGAGTTCACCGCCAATCTGGAAGAAGAGCTTGACGACGTCTCGGCGGGCACGCGCAATTACAAGAACGTGCTCGACCGGTTCTGGCGCGATTTCTCGGTGGCAATCGCCGAGGCGATGGACCTGTCGATCACCGAAGTTCTGGAAAAGATCAACGACGCGCTGGCCCCGCATCTCTTCCCGCCCACGGAAGACGGCTCGGATCCGCGGCTCTGCCCCAATTGCGGCGCCGGGCGGCTGTCGATGCGCACCGCACGCTCCGGCGGCGCCTTCATCGGCTGCTCCAACTATCCCGAGTGCAAATACACCCGCCCCTTCGGCCCGCCGGGCACGGAAGAGGGCGAGATCGGCCCGGACGGCAAGATCCTGGGCTATGACGGCGAGGACGCAATCAAGCTGATGAAAGGGCGCTTTGGCCCTTACGTGCAGCGTGGCGAGCCGACCGACGAGGTGCCGAAGCCGCCCCGCATGTCGATCCCCAAGGGCTGGGATCTGGGCGATGTGGATTTCGACAAGGCGATGATGCTTCTGTCGCTGCCCCGCGAGATCGGACCCCACCCCGATGACGGCGAGATCATCGAGGCCTCGATCGGGCGCTACGGGCCTTACGTCAAACATGGCCGCACCTACGCCAATATTGGCAGCGTCGATGAGGTGTTCGAGATCGGCATGAAC
>JABDPP010000129.1 GCA_013042765.1 Litoreibacter sp. | reverse complement strand
GGACAGCGCCGGTATTTGGAGAATGATCTGAATCGTCTCGCCTTCATCCGGCACGCCCGTCAGCTTGGCTTCCCGCTGGAGGCCATCCGTGAGTTGTTAGAACTGGCGGACAATCCGCAGCATTCCTGTGCAGATGCGGATTCAATCGCACAGCGTCAGCTCGTGCAGGTCGAACAACGCATACTCCGACTACAGGCGCTCAAGACCGAACTGAACCGGATGATTTCTGAATGTACCGGTGACAAGGTCGCCGATTGCCGAGTTCTGGAAGTGCTGCGGGACCACTCGGTCTGCTTGACCGATCATGACGAAATTGGCGGTTAGGAGAAGTCCGCGCCGGGGGGCTTTAGCCGCTTGCGGCTTTGTGCCTGAGCGCCTCGGTAAGTGCTTCCCGCAGGCGGTCCGTCTGAACCGGTTTTTCAATCAGTGCGCCGTCGATCCCGTCCAAGGGGCGATTTAGCTTGTCCGAATGTGCTGTGATGTAAATGACGGGCTTGGATCCGATCGCTGACAGAATATCCGTGACCGCGTCGACGCCGCTGGAGCCGTCTGCAAGCACAACATCTGCCACGATCAGATCCGGCGGATCAGAGCGGGCCTGAAACAGGGCCTCTGCACTGGTGCGGGCCACTGCGACAATGCGGTAGCCCAATTCGGACATGCTGAAGCTGAGATCCATCGCGAGAATCGTATCATCTTCGATTAGCAGTATCGCTGAGGCAGGCGTCTCGAGATCACTGGTATGGCGCAACGCCATGAGATGATGCCTCTCTGTGTTGAGCTGTCGGGAAATCCGAACGCTCTCATAGAGGCCAATGATGAAGATTTCCCTAAAATTGAGGGAACTGCCGCTTCAGAGAGGCGCCCGAACCGTATCGCCAGGCGTAAAGACCGGCTCAAGGACTACCCGTTTGGAAGGCGCTTGATCCGCGCCTTCGGTCTCTGCGGCGATGATCTCGGCTGCGGCGGTGCCAATCTCCGTCCGGCAACTATCAAGCGTCGCAAGTCGCTTCGGCAACCCCTCGATCAGTTCTACTCCGTTGAAACCCGCAAGGCCCATATCATCGGGCACGTTGATTCCTGCCTCGAGGCAGTAGAGCAGCCCGCCGGCTCCGATCATGTCGTTGGAATAATAAAGGAAATCGAGGTCCTTCCTGGCGTCGAGAATGGCTTGCGTCATTTCCCGGCCTTTCTTCAGTGCCGATCCGCCGGAGTAATACTCCTCCGCCAATAGCTCGATCCCTGCTTCGTCTAAAACGGCCTTGAAACCTTCGAACCGTTTACGGGCGCGGTGATCAAGTGGCATCTTGGTGCCGAGAAAACCAATCCTGCGATAACCGCGCTTGAGGATCTCCATGGCCGTGTCGCGCCCGGCGCGATCATGGGAAATCCCGACGCAAGCATCAATGGCCTCACCGTCAACGTCCATGATCTCGACAACTGGAACTCCCGCGTTGCGCATCATCGCACGCGCGGCCTCCGTGTGTTCGAGCCCGGCGACAATCAGCCCGGAAGGGCGCCAGGACAGCATCTCGAAGATGACCTGCTCTTCTTTTTCGGGGAGGTAATCGGTTACGCCAACCACAGGCTGAAGCGGGGTCCCGTCCAGCACGCGCGAAATACCCATCATGACCTCGGGAAAAACCATATTCGACAAAGACGGGATGATCACACCGACAAGGTTAACGCGGTTCGAGGCGAGGGCACCTGCGATCTTGTTGGGCACATAGCCAAGAGATTTGGCCGCTGCCATTACCTTGGCTCGGGTTTTCTCGGAAACTTCCCCACGGTTGCGCAACACACGGCTCACGGTCATTTCGCTGACGCCGGACGCCTCGGACACATCACGCAAGGTGAGGTTGTGTCGAATTTCAGGGGTCTGTCGCTCGCTCAACGCTGGGGTCTCTCGATGCTCTTTCTTCCTTGATAGCTGTGAAAGCAGCGCTTGCACAAGCAAGATCGGAAGAATATGTTACCGCTAACATATGAATCGGCTGATGCTCAGAGGATCAGGCGATGCTGAAAAAGGGGATGCGTTGGGCCAATTTCGCGTCCCCTTTTTTATTGCCTCCGCTTGTCAAAAGCCGCACAAGAAATCCGTGGTCCCGTGGCTCAACTGGATAGAGCAGCCCCCTCCTAAGGGGCAGGTTGCAGGTTCGAATCCTGCCGGGATCACCACTGGCACATACAGAGTGGTGATTTCAGGTCTTTGCGGAGATTTCACAGGGATTTGCGCCGTCTGAGCCGGTTGACGGCACGACGATATCGGCCGGCTCCTTGCCTTCGAAGTACCGGTCATAGGC
>JABDPP010000110.1 GCA_013042765.1 Litoreibacter sp. | reverse complement strand
ACCTCACCCCTGTGCAGGATCAGCATGCCGTCGGTGTAGTTGGCGTAAAGCGACTCTTCCCAGGTCATCTCCTCGCCGCTCTCCTGCGGGTTGAATGTAACCGCGTCGATCTGCTGGCGCATGTCGGCGAACTCGGCCGGCGGCAGGTACTCCAACGGCACCGGTGCGCCCAAGCCTCGGCTGATTTCTTCGGTCGGGAGGAATTCACGCAAGTGGCAGACCGACCAGCGCAACCGCGGGAAGCTGAAATAGACGCTGTCGGGCTGCGTGATGATCTTATCGGACGGCGGCGGAAAGCCCTGCATCCAACCCATAACGTTGGGGTCAGAGTCCTGCGCCGAAAGCGGCGCCGATTGCGCGTCTGCATGTGTTGATACGCCAAGCGCCATGACGACCCCCGCGGCGAATGCGATGAGATTAGAAGTTGAAGACGACATTGATGAATCCTCCTGTCCATGGGTCGGCGCTGCCGCCTACGACGTTATCGATCGCGGCCCCTGGAAAGGAGACCGAGACACCAGCTGTTAGAAAAGTGTTGCGATTGATGATGCGGCTGTATTCCAGAAACAGGTCATCGGCCAAATGCGCATCAGTGACGCCTGTGACCACGTTCCCGTTCACATCCACACGCGTTGCCTGTCCAAACTGGACCGGGCTGTTCAGCTCGTTTGCCCGGATATGCGCATAGCGAAGCGTCCAAGTGTCTTGCCGCGTCGGCTGAACCCGAAGCGCCAGCGTCAGAGCGTTCACGTTCGAATTAATGAAGGTCGACGCGGACTTCGATCCTGTCGCCCACGCGCTTGGACTGCCTTGGTAGTAGAGCGGATCGAACCGCTCGAGTTTCGTCGTGTTAGGGTCGTCACCGGAGAAGGTCTGGTAGCCCAAGTTGAGATTCGGCGACCACGTCAGGTTCGCAAATGTGTATCCGGCCGTCACCCGCCCCGCCCAGGCCTCGAGGTCGATCCGGTCGTTCCATTGATACGCGACCTCGCCCGTGAAGGTCCAATTTTCCAGGCCATCCGCAAACGGATTTGTTTTGCCATAGAGACCAAGGGTACGGGTTCCCTCCCGCGCGCCCGGCGTCACCGTCGGAGCACCGATCCCACCCGGGGCGGCTTGCGGGTAAGGCGAGTCGGAATTCAGCACGTCCACGTATGTCGCTCCGAGATAACCACCCGCAGGATCATCGAAACGCAGATCTAACCCTGCCAGCTCGTTGTTCCCATCCGTTGAGGGCAATTCGTTCGGATCGAGGTAGAACGCAGTCCCGGTGACGTTGCCGAATGATAGACGCCCTATCGCAGCCATTTCCCATGCCTTGCGCGGGCCGAACTTCAGTGCACCACGCTCGAAACCGCTGGTCGCGCCATTCGCGATCAGCATGCCCGTGCCAAGGGTCAATTCGCGCGGACCCAGCGACAGGTCATACGTCAGATCGGTGCTCAGATCGCCGCGGATGGCAAGATAGGCTTCCTCAAGCGTCGTGGCCCCGGTGTCGCCCGTGTCAAAAGCGTCCGTCCCCCACGTGTATGATGCGACTGCCGAAAGCTTGCCGTAAAAAACCGCGCCCGTATCGAGCGTTTTCTCGAAGCTGAGCCCGGGTTTGACGTAGCCCTCCAGCCACTCCGTATCAGGGTCAAAACCACTGCCCGGAGCCGTCGTCGCAGCAAGGTCCCAGAACAGGTTGTTTTCGGCAACAGCGTTAACACCAAACTGCAGATGTCCACGCACCTTTAGACCGTCTTGATCGTAGAAAACCATCGGATCACTGTCTTGTGCCTGCGCCGCAGCCGACCAAGCAGACAGGAGTATCATTGCACTGGATATCTGGCTCAATGTCGACATGAAGTGTCGGCACTGAGCAGTGAAGGACTCTCGGAGCCCAGTTTTCAAGTCATGATAGGCTTTTTTCATCTGCTACGGCGCCCTCTAATCGTTCCCTGTTTGGGAAATTAGTGGTCAGCGCTTGTGAATCAATTTGAAAGTCGCCCAAAATGGGCGGAGCTTTTCGAAAGGTGACGCACATGCCCCCTAGCAACACGGACCACGGCGAATTCATCAAGGCGAACTTCCGGTCGATCTGGCCCGTTCATCTCGCCGGTTTCACCCGCCTGCTTGTGCAGTTGCGGAAGCGGTTCGACGGCGACCTCGACTTGGCCCTTGTCCTGGCCGTCATAGGCGACAGAACTCATCCTGAGTTTTGGACGCTGGAGCTTGCGGAGTTGAGCCAAATGACCACCGGGGAAGACCCGGACGGCAAGCAGCTTCCGATCAATATCCAGTCGGTAGCCGCCTTCTCTGGCATTCCGCGCGAGACGGTGCGGCGCAAGGTGAAAATCCTTCAGGAAAAGGGTTGGGTTACACGAAAAGTGGATGGCCGCCTTGCCGTCAAGCGAGACGCGGCTCTCGATCTGGCAGACACAACCGGGGACACAGTCGCCTATCTTGCCTCCCTGCTGATGGCTTTCGAAGCCGCGCAAGCCATTGGAGCGGGAAAGAGACAAGGGTGATGGTCGAAAGCAATTCGCCCTTTCGTGAGCGCTCTGGTTACTCCAGCACACGTTGAGTGAACTGTGCGCTTGCTTGGCTGCTCGTTATGATTTGGAGATCATTCGATGCAGATGCCGTGCCCTACGG
>JABDPP010000108.1 GCA_013042765.1 Litoreibacter sp. | reverse complement strand
CGTTATCCCGGAGTTGCGTATCTCCGATCTTGGCTTGGTGGACGTGACCCGGTTTGAACTGACCGAGTTGATCGAGGGTGTGGCATGAGCAGTCATCAAGCCAACCGCCCCCTTGAAATGCCGGATGCTCCGAAGCCCGAGATGTTTACCGATCCGGTCAAGGCGGTAGAACGGCTCTGCGAGATTTACGAGGCGTCATCGACGTTTCTTCGCACCCGGTTTTCCGAGGTTATCGATGGCCCGATGCCCGCGGTCCGGTTCCGGGCTTTCTACCCGGAGATCCGGATCACGACGACCAGTTTCGCGCAGATCGACAGCCGCCTGAGTTTTGGCCATGTCGCGGGGCCGGGACGGTATTCGACGACCATCACCCGGCCTGATCTGTTCCGCCACTACCTAGAGCAGCAGATAGCCTTGCTGGTCGAAAACCATGGCGTGGGTGTCTGGATCGCAGCTTCTGACACGCCGATGCCCGTGCATTTTGCAGTGGCCGGCGAGGCCGGGGTGACGGTTCCTCAGGAGGGGGCGCTGTCCTTTACCCTGCGCGACGTGTTCGATGTGCCGGATCTGGCGACGACCAATGACGATATTGTTAATGGCCAACATGTCGTCAACGAGGACGGTTCCGGGCCGCTTGCGGCCTTCACCGCACAGCGCATCGACTACTCGCTTGCGCGGCTTTCTCATTACACAGCGACCGAGGCAGGGCATTTTCAGAACCACGTTCTGTTCACGAACTACCAGTTCTACGTTGAGGAGTTCGCGGGATACGCGCGGCAGATGCTATCTGATCCCGAAAGCGGCTACACTGCCTTTGTCAGCCCCGGAAACCACGTTTTGACTGAGCCGGAGGGGGAGATCCCGGCGACTGAGAAAACACCTCAGATGCCGGCCTATCATCTGATCCGCGAGGACGGTTCCGGGATCACGCTCGTCAATATCGGTGTGGGCCCCTCCAATGCAAAAACAGCGACGGATCATATCGCGGTTTTGCGGCCGCATGTGTGGCTCATGGTGGGCCATTGCGCTGGCCTGCGTAATTCGCAGAGTCTGGGAGATTTCGTGCTTGCCCATGCCTATCTGCGCGAGGATCACGTGCTTGATGATGACCTGCCGGTCTGGGTCCCGATCCCGGCGCTCGCCGAGGTCCAGATCGCGCTCGAGGATGCCGTCGAGGAAATGACGGAGATGGAGGGCTTCGACCTCAAACGGATCATGCGAACCGGCACGGTGGCCACGATTGACAACCGCAATTGGGAGTTGCGAGACCAGTCCGGCCCGGTGCATCGGCTCAGCCAGAGCCGGGCCATCGCGCTCGATATGGAGAGCGCGACTATCGCGGCAAACGGGTTTCGCTTCCGGGTTCCCTATGGCACGCTTCTGTGTGTGAGTGACAAGCCTCTGCATGGTGAGTTGAAGCTTCCGGGAATGGCCTCGGATTTCTATAAAACACAGGTGTCGCGCCATTTACTGATCGGAATCCGGGCAATGGAGCGGCTGCGCGACATGCCTCTGGAGCGGCTGCATTCGCGGAAATTGCGTAGTTTTGAGGAGACAGCTTTCCTCTAACGGACGGAAAATGGCCCGAAATCCAATAAAAATAGGGCTATTCGTATACTAATTGTTGTGTAGTATCCCAATATTCAGTTAGATTTTGACGATAACACCCAATTTTCGGGGATCACGAGGGAGATTGAGCAAATGGCATCGAAACCAATGACCAAGACACAGCTGGTCGCTGCACTGGCAGAGGAATCCGGATCCGACAAGAAATCAGCATCTGCGGCTCTTGAAGGACTGATCAACATCATCACACGCGAAGTTTCCGGCGGTGGCGCTGTAACGCTGCCCGGCGTTGGCAAGATCTATTGCCGCGAGCGTCCGGCCCGTATGGTCCGCAACCCTGCCACCGGCGAGCAGATCCACAAGGATGCTGACAAGGTCGTAAAAATGACCATCGCCAAGGCGCTGAAAGACAGCGTCAACGGCTAAGGTTTGCGAGTTTTTTAAGCGAAGGGGTCGCCTGTCAGCGGCCCCTTTTCTTTTGTGCACTTCACTGCGTTTCAATTGACCGTTTGAAAGGCGCAGGCCGGGCTGGTGCTTCCCCAACCCCGTTGATACTGGGTCTGCAAACAAAGGGGACTGTGATGGATCTGCGCGCGATCGGGATGGGGCTGGCCTTTGCCGCCATGTGGTCCAGTGCCTTTACTTCGGCACGGATCATTGTCGAGGATGCGCCGCCTCTGACAACGCTTGCTGTGCGGTTCCTGATCTCTGGTCTGATCGCAATTTTCGTTGCCCGGGCCATGGGACAGAGTTGGAACCTGACACGGTCCCAGTGGATTGCGACCCTGATTTTCGGGCTATGCCAGAACGCGCTCTATCTCGGTCTGAATTTCGTAGCCATGCAGACGATCGAGGCCTCGCTTGCCGCGATCATTGCGTCGACCATGCCGCTACTTGTGGCGCTGGTCGGGTGGATCCTGTTCGGGGAACGGGTGAACCTGCTCGGGCTTTTTGGCCTGCTGGCGGGTATTGGAGGCGTTGGTCTGATTATGGGATCACGGCTGACCGGCGGCGTCGATCCGTTTGGCCTCGGCCTGTGCGGTGTTGGCGTTCTTGCCCTGACCTTTGCGACGCTCGCGGTGCGCGGCGTTGCTTCGGGGCCGAATGTTCTGATGATCGTCGGCCTTCAGATGATCGTGGGCAGCGTCTTGTTGGCTATTGCCGGCCTGCCGACGGAAGACCTGACAGTGAACTGGACGTGGCCGCTGATCCTCGCCTTCATCTACACCACGCTGGTGCCGGGTCTCGCGGCAACCTGGGTTTGGTTCGTTCTGGTGGGCCGGATCGGTGCCGTTCGCGCATCAACCTTCCACTTCCTCAACCCGTTTCTGGGCGTGGCGATAGCGGCGATCCTGCTGGGCGAAACCCTGGGCCTCACGGATGTGGTCGGTGTCTTCGTGATCGCGGCGGGGATTCTCGCGGTTCAGATTTCGAAACAGAAAGCTTAATAAACCGCGGGTCTGATGTTGGCTAGAGTCAGCCGATCTTGCCGCGGTTCTCTCCGATCTGGCCGCGATGCAGCAGCAGGTGGTCGAGGACAACACAAGCCATCATTGCCTCGCCGACGGGGACCGCGCGAATTCCGACACAGGGGT